>CAJGDF010000058.1 GCA_904502105.1 uncultured Clostridia bacterium | reverse complement strand
ATAATGAGAACCTCTCATAAACTGAATTTTACCGAGTTCGCAGCTTTCGATCATCTGTTTAACATAGAAAAACTGATATGTATAAAGAGTTGTCTCCATCATCATATAGTTTTTACCGGATCTGCGAACTGCATCGGTGATTTTCTGGAGATCCTCAAGAGATGTTGCCATCGGTACTGTACATGCACAGTGTTTACCTGCATCAAGAACCTTTACAGTCTGTTCTGCGTGTAAAGGAATAGGGGTAACAAGATGAACTGCGTCTACATCTTTATCGTTGAGAATTTCTTCAAAACTGTTGTATATTTTGTCGATACCGTGGAATTTAGCGCAGTTTTCAACTACTTCTTTCTTTGTATCGAACAATCCTATTGTTCCAACATTCGGATGATCCTTGTAAATTCCGGCAAAACATCCGCCGAAACCAAGACCAACCAATGCTATATTTAATTTTTTCATAAAGAGTAACCTCCTATATGATTTTTACTTTTCTATCTTAAAAGTATAAAGATATTCACTATTGACATTATCGGGGTTAAGCGATGGAATTATAAGCTTAAGGCTTCCGTTATCGTTTACGGTTTCTATCTTTGCATCAGAACCAAGTAAGGAAACCTTAAAGTCGGCAGAGTAGGGGATCTTTTCGAAAACAACGCTTTCGAATGGGAAATATGTTGTAAATCCGTAGATAGTATCACCTTTTTTAGAGTAGTAGTGTCCATCTTCGGGTGTCGAACAGTATTCTCTTGTTCCGTAGATCGCTTCTCCGTTTGTTTCCAGCCATTTACCCATCTGAAGAAGTCTTTCCTGTTGAATTACAGGAATTGTTCCGTCCGCTGCGGGGCCGATATTAAGAAGAAGATTGCCCCCGTGTCCAACGACCATAACGAGAAATTCGATAAGCTCTTTTGCTGACATATAATCATCGGTGTTTTCTATTCTGTTAAGACCGAATGATCTTCCCATGCCTCTGCATTCTTCGAATGGTTTGTTGGGGTCAACTGTGATAAATTCAGCTTTTTTCTTTGCAATGTTATCGTATTCTGTTGTAAAGTTACCGCCGTGGTGACCGCGGGTGCCGATACCCCATCTGTCGTTAGGTACAATATAGTCTTTTACTGATGATTCGTTATATAACCACTGTAAAAACTCTTCACTGTGCCATGTTTTGTCTGTCTGATCCCATTCACCGTCTGTAAATAACGTGTAGGGATGATATTTTTCGATAAGCTCTTTGAGCATCGGAATAAGATGTTCAGTTGCATATTCTTCGGGATTTCTCAAATATATTGGATTGTCCCATTCGTATACCGAGTGATAGATACCGAACTTAACATCTGTTTTATCAAGAGCTTCTTTTAGTTCAGCGCAAAAATCGCGATGAGGACCTACATCGAAACTGTTCCAGTTCCATGCGTAGTCTGTGTCGTACATACAAAAACCGTCATGGTGCTTTGTAACAAAGTTTATGTATTTTGCGCCTGATTTTTCAAAAAGCTTTGCCCATTCGTCTGCGTTAAAAAGCTCTGCTTTAAACATACCGGCAAAATCATTGTATTTGAAATTTTCGCCATATGTTTTGTCGTGAAATGCCTTTGCGGGGTGATCGGGGTTCTTAATCTGATAAGCATACCATTCGGCGTATTCGCCTCTGTTTGTATAAGAAGGTACGGAATAAAGCCCCCAGTGGATGAAAATACCGAATTTTGCATCTTCAAACCATGCAGGTACAGGGCGCTTATCCAGGGATTCCCAATTGGCTTCGTATTTCATGACTTTCACTCCATGTTTTTTTATTTAACAGGGATTATTTTGCTTCTTCATCCTTTTCTTTAAGGGAACGAAGTTTGTTGAGGCCTTTAACGATGATGAAAAGGAAGAGTGCTGTAAGAAGGAAGTTGATGATAAGTTCGATAAGGTTACCGTATGCTATAATTGTAGCACCTGCTTCCTGTGCTTCAGCAAGAGTTGTATAATCTCCACCGTCAAGAGCAATAAACATATTAGCAAAGTTTGTCTTGCCGGTAAGGAGGCTTACGATAGGCATAAGAATGTCATTTACCATACTGTTTACGATTTTGGTAAAAGTACTGCCGACTACCATACCTATTGCAAGATCCATTACGTTTCCTTTTGCAATAAATTCTTTGAATTCACCGAAAAATTTTTTCATTTTGGTTTTCTCCGTTTCTATAAATAAATTTTTTATATTATTTGTTTTGCTTCAAGATAAAATCTCTTGTCGTCTGCTTCACCCATAGAGAATGTTTTTCTGGGAAGAACACCTGCGCGCATTACCATGTTGAAAAGATCACTCTTTGATATAGACGGCATAAGGATAGCAATATTGCGGTCTTTTCTTCCGAGATCTATTGCTGTGCCGTCACCGTGTATATAGTCTATCTTTGCATTGGGATCAATTTCTTTTATATAATAGTCCAAAAATTCTTGAACATCTCCGATAGTAAGATTCGTCTTCTTTTCTGTCAATTCATAAACATGTTCTGATTCATTTGAAACAGTAACAAAATCATCGAAATCGTTTACTTCACACTGATCTTCATGAATTCGACCGTTAAAATATTTTAAAAGCTCTTCTCTGAAAATTTCCGAATCAGTATTAAACAAAACTCTGTGGATAGGTTCAAAATCAAGAGATATATCATGTATATTTACAGCTTCTGCGAGTGCAAAACGGGCAGGATGTGACGCTTTTTGCTCTTCTGTAAGATCTTTTTTTATTGCTTCCCAACACGTTTTTGCTGTAGCAAGTGAATGATTTCCGTCACCTACAGCAAAAAGAAGAGGTGCTTTACCCTCGGAATGCTCATGACATCGTCTGAGAAGATCGTCAAAGCCTTTCTTTATATCTTCCGCAGCAGCACCGTCTGCTTTCCAGCCTGAAATATATCCGCTGTTTTTCATAAGCGTAAAATCATATATTTTCTTCATTGTTGGCTTGAATTTAACGAGAGATGAAAAAATACTGTCTCCGGGGTCGTCAAAAAGAACCATTATGTGAGGAAGTTCAAGCGGTGCATTCTGTCTTATTTTAACTCTCGGCGGAATTCTTTCGGTAACGGTTTTCTCTGTAGCCCTTACGAGTGTTGTAGAATCAGGGGAAAAGTCGTATGCTTCAAGGTCGATCATACCGATAATACCTTTTCTTACAGTATCGGAGCGAAGAGTTCTTTCTACATAGATGAACGTATTTTTGATCTCATCGAAAATACCGTCAGAAAGATATTTTTTCATTGTTTCGTTTATTTTTTCAACACGTTCTGAAACATCCTGTTCTTCAAGAAATATCTCGGGTAAAGTAATTCTTAATGTAGAGGGTTCATCTGCAACTATGTTTTCAACATCTTTCCAGTATTTTTCATCGGATGTGTACTGATCGCATGCGATTACACTCCATTTTTCAAATCCGTCTTTAGGTATAAGTATATTTGCGGGGTAAAAAGGTACGGTCATTTATATGTTACCATTGCTTTATAAAAAGCTTCCTTAAAATTATAATATGTTCATTTTATCATTTCTAATTATACATTTTTTTTCTCTTTAATATGTGACACTGTGATGAACTTTGTCGAACGAATATTGGACAAAAACTCTTTACATTTCACTTTAAGTAGGGTATAATTATCTCAATGTTTTACTCCCTTCATTGACCCCGAAAATTTTGGACGCCGAAAGTTTATCATCTATTTTTTGATAACCTGTTCGTCCCACGGATCGGTTATGCCGATCCGTATTTTTTTTACAAAAAAATTTACAAAGAAAAGTATTGCTATTTGAGCTGTTTAATGATATAATAATAGTAATTACAGTTTTATGAAAGGAGTCTTTTACCGTGAACGTAAAAGCAGAAGAATTTATTAACAAAGGCAGAGATATTACAGATATCGCATGCCAGAAAAGTCTTGAAATGATCGAAAGAACAAAGATTCAGTTCAAGATCCAGGACAGCAAATTGCAGGCAAGAAACCGTTACATAGAGCTCGGTATGATTGCTTATGATCTCATCAAGTCAGGCGAACTTAAAGCTGATTCCCGCATGAAGATCCTTGAATCTGATATCGACAGAGCTAATTACAGAACAAAGCTTCTTATGCGTGAACTTTGTGAGATCAAAGGTGCGAAGATGTGCCCCAAATGCGGAAATCTCTGTCCCGAAAAAGCCAAATTCTGTTCTGAATGTGCTTCTTCTTTGAAAGAAGATTAATTTCTGATGTCAAAGAAACAAAGTGTTGCATACGGCGCGCTGATACTTTCCGTATCAGGTTTTCTTGTTAAACTCGTAGGTGCAATATTCAAAATTCCCCTGACAAACCTTGTAGGGGCCGCGGCAATGAGTTATTTTACATCTGCGTACAGTATTTATGTTTTCCTTTTATCCATTGCAACTTCAGGACTTCCGACCGGTATTGCTACGATGGTCTCAAGTTCGCTTGCCCTTGAAAGATATAAAGACATTTCTAAAATAATGAAAATAGCATCGGTTATTTTTATTACATTAGGTACTGTACTCGCTGTTTTGGGCTTTATTTTCGCCATGCCTCTTGCTGAAGGTATGAACAGCCGCGAAGCTTATTGGTCGGTTGCTGCGATTATGCCCGCTATTATTTGTATCTCTGTTGTATCCGTCTTTAAAGGATTTTTTCAGGGATACCGTAATATGACACCTACGGCACTGTCAAACCTTATAGAGGCTATTGTTAAACTTCTTGCAGGCTATGGAATAGCTTTATTCCTCGATAATCTCGGTTATCCGCCTGAAATTGTTGTCGGCGGCGCAGTTTTGGGGGTTTCTGTAAGTACGTTTGCCGCAATGATCTTTATGATCTGCCGTTATGCTTTCAGAAGTAAAAATTATCGCATTTCAATCAGCGGATTTTTGAATGATGTTTGTACTCCCACCAAAAAGCTTACAAAAGATTTTCTTATCATATCTTTTCCGCTTATAATCAGTTCGGTTACCGCAAATCTCATGAGCCTTGTTGATGCATTTGTTGTTATGAACAGGCTGAAAACTTATCTTGATATCGAACAGGCAAAACTTCTCTGGGGTTCGTACGGTAATATGGCATTGACAATATTTAATTTGCCGTCATTTCTTATTACTGCAATCGGTATCAGTCTTATTCCCGCGATAGCTGCGGCTTACGCTAAAAAGGATAAAAATCTGATTGAAAAGACTGCAGGCGAATCTTTAAAATACTCATCTATTCTTGCATTTGGAAGTGCGTTTGGTCTTAACGCTGTATCAGGTCCTGTGCTTAATCTCTTCTTTCCTGCCGATCCTGCAGGGGTGCAGGCTGCAACACCGCTTCTTCAAATTATTTCATTCGCACTTATCGCTGTTGGTTTAACAAATATAACGTCGGCTATTCTTCAGTCTGTAGGTAAGTCGTATCTTCCTGTTATTTCTGTTGCAGTCGGTGCTGGTATAAAAACTGTCAGTACCCTTATTCTTGTAAGTATTCCCGGTGTGAATGTTCTCGGTGCTCCTATAGCTACGAATATCGCATATCCCGTTATGCTTATAATGAATATTTGGTTTGTTTACAAAAATCTCGGTTTCCTTCCCAACTGGCTTGATGTTTTTGTCAAACCCTTGATTTCGGGTGCGGTTTGCTGGATAGCAGCAAAAGGCTTTATGTTTGTTTTTGACTTGATTTTACCGCAAAAAATAGCTCTTTTCCCTGCTATATTCTGTGCAATATTAGTATATTTGCTATTTTTGATTATTATCAAATTGGTTAGTTTTAATGAAATTAAATCTATTTTCCTGAAAAAGCGAAAAAACGCTTGAAAAATGCGGAAAAATAGTGTAAAATATAAGACAGTAAAAATATAGATATACATTTTTCGGAGGTACAAAATGAATAAAAACGTTATCATTGCTGAGGTTGCTGAAAAAGTAGGCCTTTCCAAAAAAGAAACAGCTAAAGTTGTTGATGCTTTTATCGATAGCATTTCTGATGCACTTAAAGCCGGTGACAAAGTTCAGCTCGTAGGTTTCGGTTGCTTTGAAGTTCGTGAAAGAGCTGCAAGAGAAGGCAGAAATCCCCAGAAACCCGATGAGAAGATTGCTATTCCCGCAACTAAGGTTCCTGTTTTTAAAGCAGGTAAAGTTCTTCGTGAGGAAATCAAATAATTTAAAGTGCGTCTTGATAAATTTCTAAAGGTTTCACGTCTTATAAAAAGACGTACTGTTGCAAATGAAGCATGCTCCGGTTCTCGTGTAAGTGTTAACGGAAAAACCGCAAAACCTGCTTATGAACTTAAAGTCGGTGATATTATTGAACTTTCACTCGGCGGTAAAGTTTCTAAGTTTGAGGTTCTTTCTCTTTCAGAACATGCTTCAAAAGACACTGCATCTTCTATGTATCGTGCGCTGTCTGAATAAAAATAGTAATAAACCCAAAATACTCTGCATATATTTTATATGCAGAGTTATTTTTTTGCGAAAATATATTTTCAGAATTCATACGAAATAAGGGTTGTTTTTTACAAAACAATTTTGAACCTCGTAAAGAAAGGAAGGCTTTCGTAAATGTAAGCCGTGGTTATTTAAATGCAAAATGAACAACTTTTTCCTCACTCTATATCAATGAAGGACAGATCCTCGCTTGATCTGACCGGAGTTAAGGATGTTGATAAATTCGATGAAGATATTGTCGTTATCAGAACAGACTATGGTAAGCTTACGGTTAAAGGCTCCGGATTAAAAGTTCTCTCTCTTGATCTCAATAACGAAGATAAAAGCGTGCGTATTGAGGGGCGGATTAATTCTCTTGAATATTCTAATTTTGGAAAAGCAAGATCAGAAAGCCTTGCTTCTAAACTTTTCGGTTAATATTATGGGCTTTACGATTTTTTCTCAACAGATTTTATTTTTCCGTTCAATTGCTTTCGGTGCGTTCCTCTGTCTTGTTTATTGTATCTTTCGTATTTTAAGAACTGTTTTAATACAATATCCCGCATCTGCCTTTATTTTAGATTTTATTTATTTTATTTTTACGGCCGTTTCTTCTGTCATTTTTATTTTTGCGGTTAACAATGGCGAGATCCGTATCTTTATCTTGTTATCTATAATTATCGGCTGGATACTGTTCTTTTTTACTATAGGTCGATTAATCTCGCTTTCTGTCAAGAAAAGTTCGGAAAAATTGAGAAAAAAGTGTCGGAAAGGCTTGAAATAATGCGAGTTTTATGTTATAATAATATATATTTAGTTGTGAGGATGGGGGATTATGTCAAAAACAGGCGTGCTTATTAAGTTAATGCTGTTTGTTATTGCGGCAGCATCTACCATCAGCTTGATCTTTATGCAGCTTGATATTGCAGAAAAAGAACGTGAAATTGCATATATCTCCGAGCAGATTAAAGAACAGCGCCTCCGTAACAGCGAAATGGAAGATCTTCTGGCTCTTGAAAATGAAGAAGACTTCTATCAAAGTATCGCAGAGGACAACCTCGGTTACGGTAGAAACGACGAAAAAATATATAAAGACATATCAGGAAACTGATAATTAGGGGGATCATTCGTATATGGCCATTGAGGTCGGAAAGGTATACGACGGAAAGGTTACCGGCCTTTCTAAATTCGGTGCATTTGTCCAGTTGCCGGAAGGAAAAAGCGGCATGGTTCATATTTCAGAGGTATCGTCAAACTATGTAAACGATATCCGCGAACATTTGGCTGAAGGCAATGAAGTTCGTGTAAAAGTTATCGGTATAGATGAAAAGGGGAGAATCAATCTCTCAATCAAGAAAGCAGCTGAACCTGAAAAAGTTCCGGAGAAGAAAACTGTTTCTTTTGAAGATATGCTTTCAAAATTTAAGCAGGAGAGCGATGATAAATTCGCAGATGTTCGTATGAGCAAAGAAAATCGTCGTTCCGATTATGCAAAAAGAAGAAAATAAATTATATTCCGTCAAACTATTTTTTGACGGAATTTTTCTTTCTATTCAGTATTTCATTTTTTAACACACCAAACATATTTATCCCCATCATCATCGTATTCGCAATTTCCGAAAGCGGCCATAAAATTTCTGCTTGTGTAGTTGAGCCTATCAAAATAAAACTACAAAATATTATTCTGAATATAACAGTGAATCTTCCGTTCGTTATATAAGCGAAACATGTTTCTCCATAATATTCCCATACAATTATTGATGCTATAGCAAATAACGTTATACAAATTGCTCCTATGATACTACCGGACTTTCCCATTGTTTCATTTAAAATTACTACGATGCTTTTGCTTTCGTGCCATCCACCTGAAGTAAGAACGGCAAGCGCGGTAAATGTTGATATTATAACGGTGTCTGCAAATACGTCAAATGCGCCCCATATAGCTTGATCATCAGGTTTTACATCATTTGTTCCTCCGTAAGCAAGTCCTGCACTTCCAAGCCCTGCTTCATTTGAAAATATACCTTTTGAAACTCCGCATCTTATCGAATTTGACACGGCAGATCCGATAAAGCCGCCTGTTGCCGCCATAGGTTTAAATGCATAAATAAATATATTTTGAAAAGCCTGCAATAGGTTTTCTGTATTTGATATAATTACTGCCGTACAGAGTATTCCGTACAATAAGGTCATGATCGGTACAGTTCTTTCTGTAATTTGCCCGATTCTTTTGATTCCGCCAAAAATAATTACGGTTATGATCAAACATATGACAGGTCCGCTTATTCTGTCTGTTATGGAAATCGATTGATATATTGCATCACACACTGCTCGGCTTTGAACAACATTCCCCATCATCAATGAAACAAGAACACCGAAAAATGCAAACAGAAAAGGCATTATGCTTGCTTTGGATGCTTTACTTATATACTTCATCGGTGCGCAGTTGTATCCATGTTTTTTTACATTGTTTTTAACTGCTAACTGTGTTTCTGCATATTTTGTTGCCATGCCTAAAAAAGCAGCTACCCACATCCAGAAGACAGCTCCGGGGCCGCCCATCAATATAGCTGTTGAAACACCAGTGATATTTCCAACACCTGCCGCTCCTGCAAGAGATGAACAAAAGAGCTTGAAAGAATTTTTATCACTGTTTTTACTTAACAAACTTCCTATGGTTTTTGAAAATATCTGTCCAAGCCCCTTGAATTGAAAAAAGTCAAAACGGACAGTAAAATATATACCCGATCCGAAAAGAATAATTGCTGCAATATCATT
>CAJGDF010000057.1 GCA_904502105.1 uncultured Clostridia bacterium | reverse complement strand
GCACGTTATGCAAATGAGATCAAGGCTGTAAAACCGGTTCTCAGAAATGATGGAAAAATGGATCTTGTTAATGCAAGACATCCTCTTATTGATAAAAATAAAGTTGTTCCTATTTCTTTCTCCCTCGGAAAGGATTATGGTGCGCTTATAATTACCGGACCTAATACAGGCGGTAAAACCGTAACATTAAAAACAGCGGGACTTTTGGCTTTTATGGCTAAATCCGGCCTTTTTGTACCTGCAAAAGAAGGCGCAAAAATTCCTTTTTTTGATAACATTTACGCTGATATCGGTGACGAACAGTCTATAGAGCAAAGTCTTTCAACCTTTTCTTCTCATATGCGTAATATCGTTGGAATTCTTGAACAGATAACTCCGAATTCTCTTGTTCTTTTGGATGAACTCGGTTCAGGTACAGACCCTGCTGAGGGTGCTGCTTTAGCTGTTGCAATTATTGAAAATATACAACAAAAGGGCGCTAAGCTTATGTGTACAACACATTATGCTGAACTTAAAATATATGCCCTTCAGACTGTTGGTGTTGAAAATGCATCATGTGAGTTTGATGTTTCTACTCTTATGCCAACATATCGTTTGGTTATTGGTATTCCAGGTAAATCCAATGCCTTTGCGATTGCTTCGCGTCTTGGAATCAGTGATGAAATAATTTCTGCTGCAGGAGATAAGCTTAACAATGAAACTGTGAAAGTTGAGAATGTTCTTGCAGATCTTGAAACAAAACGTAAAAGTATTGAGATCGATTCTGAACGCGCGGCTGAACTTCGCAGAGAAGCTGAACGAAATATGAAGGAATTGGAAGAACGTCTTGCAAAAAAACAAGAAGAAGCTGAAAAGGAAATAGCAAAACAAAAGCAAAAAGCAGCGGATCTTGTTGAACGTACCAAGCGTGATACCGATTACATGCTCCGTCAGATTGATGAACTTAGAAAAGCAAAAGAAAAAGAAGATTTTAAAGCTCGAATCAATCAAACAAAAAAAGAAATATCCGAAAAATCGGATGCTCTTGAAAAGGCAACCGCGACTGAGTCAAAGCGAGTTAAGAAACCTTTGCCCAGACCTATAAAAAAAGGCGATAATATCATTGTTTTCAGCCTCAATAAACCGGGTGTCGTTCTTGAAGATCCCGATAAAAAAGGCAATGTGCTTGTATCTATGGGTGCAATCAAAACCAAAATCAACATCAATGATATAGAGCTTAACGAACATGTGAAAAAAGAAAAGGAACCTATGTCTGTTCTTAAACTTGAACGTGGTAGTCGTCAAGCAAAAAATGAGGTTGATATACGCGGTATGACAGGTGATGAAGCTGACGGTATTATTGATGATTTGTTAAATAATGCCGCAATGGCAAATCTTAATACTGTTTCTATTATTCACGGTAAAGGTACAGGAGCTCTCCGTGCTGCTGTGCATGATAAGTTAAGAAAACATCCTCTTGTTTCCGAATACCGTCTTGGTTTATATGGAGAAGGGGAAACAGGTGTTACAATAGTTACTATTAAATCATAATATGAAACGTCCGTTTCTTGTTTCGGGCATTACGCTGATAATAACGATCCTTATATGTGAAACTTTGGGTTACTACGGATATGGTAAAGTACCGCTTATTATTGGATCTGTTATATCAGCGATTGCCGGTGCAATACTATTTCTTTCAATTGTTCCTGATACAGAAATTAAAGCGAATTTTAAACACTTTACTGTTGTTGTTTCTTTATGTATTGCGGTCGGATCACTTGTTTGGTCTATTAACGATATAAAATACACAAAGACTGTAAACGACAGGTTCTTAAGTGACAATAATGTCTATGTTGTATCAAGTTCCATAAATAACAAAGCATATAACGGATATTATACAACCGTAGTTTGCAGAGAAACCGGTGCGAATATTTCCTTGTTGACAAAGGAAAAACTTCTTGTTTCTCCTGACGATTCAATAATCGCAGATATTGTTTATTCAGTAGATCACGATAGAAGATTGTACAATAAATCTCAGGGTATTCATTTCTCAGGTGAAGTGAATGGTAAGATAACTGTATTAAATAATAATAAGTTTTCTTTTCATAAAACATTTTACAAGTTGAGAAAAAATATAGCCCATAATATCAGCGTTGAAACAGGTGAAGAATCTCCCTTTTTAAAAGCTTTGATTCTCGGAGATAAATCTGATTTATCCTTTGAAGATAAAACAATTTTGCAAAGGGCAGGGGTATATCATGTTTGTGCTGTTTCAGGACAGCATGTTTCTATTATGTGTATGTTTCTTGCCTGTATAATTGATTTGTTGAACATAAAGAAAAGCAGAACACGTTTTCTTGTAACTGTTCCTGTTCTTATTGTTTTATTAGGATTAACAGGTTTTTCAGTATCTGCTGCAAGAGCTGTTTTCATGGCTTCCTGTGCTTTGCTTGGAAAAGTAGTTCTTAGGAGAACAGATTCGTTAAATTTTTTAGGGTTAGTTCTTTCTGTTATTTTGATTTTTGCTCCTAACTCAGCATATTCTGTTTCTCTTCTGCTTTCTTTTACAGCAACATTTGGAATTATACTTTTATCAACACCCATAAAAGAAAATATTCTTACAACATTCTTCATCAAAACAGGAAGGGTGTTACCGGACTTTATATCTTTCTTTGTTGGAATTTTTGCTGTTTCCGTTGCCGCAACAGTATTTACCGTAACTGTTTCTGAATTTTTCTTTTCAACAGTGTCTCTTTGCGGTATTATCGCAAATTTATTTGTATTGCCAATAGTAACGGCTGTTTATATTTTAACAATTATAATGCTTTTGTTTTCGTTCATACCATTTTGTGCACCGATAACTTTATTTTTCGCGCAAATGGCCAAAATCGGAGTTAATTTGATAATGAATATTTCCTCATGGTTTACAGAATCTGTTTTTTCTGAGGTTGATTTATCCCTCGGAACAATAGGTTCATGCGCTCTTCTCGCGGTTGTTTCAGCAATACTATATTTATATAAAAACAGAAAAAAATCAAAGAAAAAGAGAAAACAGTGTCTCGCTTATAGCGGAGTCATTTTTGCGCTCGTTTTTCTTGTTTCGTTGTTTGGCGGAACGGCTGTAAAATCTGTTGCAGATCCTGATGATGACTTGTATCATGTTGCATTTATAGACGTGGGACAAGGTATGAGCGCAGTTGTAAGTTACGGCGAAAATGCTATAATAATTGACTGTGGTGGATCAAAAACAGCATCTTCTGCTATAAACGATTATTTGAATTCTCAAAGTATAAAAAATATTGATTCTATTATTCTTTCTCATCTTCATTCCGACCACTGTAATGCTTTTGTCTCGTTACTTGACGATTGGGATGTTCCTGAAGTTATTATTCCCTATACAGAAGGTGACCCTGCACTTTATCTTGAAATATTGGATGCGGTTGATAATGAAGGTTCTGATCTTGTTGTTTTGGAAAAAGATGAGATCCGTAAGATCGGAAATATGTCTCTTTGTATTTTAACAAAACATTTGGATCCTTTGAGTTCTGATCAAAATGAAAACAGTCTTGTTGTTATTGCGGATATCGCAAGTGCTTTCAGAGTATTGTTCTCGGGAGATATAACTTCTGCGGCTGAGGATAGATTAATAGAACATTACGGTAGTTTTCTTGATTGTAAAGTTTTGAGTGTTCCGCATCACGGGTCGAAGTATTCGTCTTCTGAAGATTTTCTAGATGCGGTTTCTCCTATACTTTCTGTGATTTCTGTTGGAAAAAATACATACGGACATCCAACAGAGGATACTCTAAAAAGATTACATGAATCGAACAGTCAAGTCGTTACAACTATTGACTACGGTACAATTGAAATAGTTACTGACGGGTATAGTTGGTCGGTTGTTCATGGCAATTAACTTAATTTAACGGTATTAATAATGAGTCTGCAAATTCTTAAAAATGACATTGAAGCACATGATTTTAAAAAAATATATTATATGTGCGGCGAAGAAGCATATTTAAAACATTATTATTATAACGAACTGCGTAAATCCCTTTACGGTGAGATTTTCGATCATCCGGATTGTATGATAAGAGAAGGTAAAGAACTTACAATATCAGAACTTACCGATGCGATCAGCTCATATCCGATGATGTCTGAGAAAAAAGCTGTTATTATAATAGATCTTAAAGCTTCGGACGCTGCTTCTGTTTGGTTATCAAGTCACGCAAAAGAACTTGAAGATAATATTATAATTATTATCTATCAAATATCCGAATCGATTGATTTAAAAACAACAAACGGGAAACAATTTAAAAAGATCGTTTCTGATAATGGACTTTGGGTTGATATAGATCCTCTTGATTCTCAAATTCTTCGCAAATGGGTTATGCAACAGGTGAAAAAACGAAACAGGATAATAGATACAGATTGTGTGAATTATCTTCTTTCTCAGACATCAAATGATATGTATTCTCTGTTGAATGAAGTTGAAAAGCTTTGCTCATACTGTGAATCTGTTATAACAAAAGAAGCAATAGATATCATAACAACTAAAACAATAGATGCAAAGACATACGAACTAACAGATGCTATTTTTGATAAGAACAGAGAAAAAGCGTTTTCTGTTTTAAAAAAGCTTTCAGAAATGAGAACTAATGAAGTTATGATAATGGCTTCAATTTATTCTGCTGTAACAACAGTCTATAAAACAAAACTCCTTTCTGTAAGCGGACTTTCAACATCTGAAATGGAAAAAGAGCTTGGACAGAAAGGGTTCGTGTTAAATAAAAATATTGCAAGGGCAAATAAGATAGACAGACAATGTCTCGAAGAAATGCTTCGTATCTGCGCGGAGACAGATGTATCTTCAAAATCAACATCCGCTGATTCAGAAGCTCTTTTGGCAGAGCTTGTATCTTCTCTTATTATATTGATATGATTAAGATTAATGAAATAATTGTTGTAGAAGGCAAATACGACTGTTCGACTGTTCGTCGGTATATTGATACTCTTGTTCTTGAAACAGGCGGGTTTCGTTTATTTAAGGATCCTGAACTGCTGAATACAATTAAACTGTTAGCAGAAAAACGCGGTGTTGTTATTTTGACAGACAGCGATAGTGCGGGATTCGTGATTAGAAACAAGATTCTTTCTTTAGTAGATAAAAAACATGTTAAGAACGCTTATATCCCTGATATAAAAGGGGTGGAACGAAGAAAAAGAGAGCCTTCTAAAGAAGGCCTGCTCGGTGTTGAGGGTATGGAAGAGTCTATTATTTTAGATGCTCTTCGAAAAGCAGGTGTTGATCTTGGCGAAGGCAACGTTGTTGAACGTAAATCGTTGAAAAAAAGTGATCTTTACGAAATGGGATTATCAGGAAGACCTGACAGTGCTAAAAAGAGACAGGAGCTTCAAAAAAAATTAGGTTTACCTAAATATCTTTCTGCAAATAAACTTATGGAAATTCTTTGTAATTTATAAACAAACATAAAAACAAACTAAACACACAAATCACAAATCTCAAAAAAGAGATTGGAGGGAATAATTTGAACTATAAATTCGTTTCTGATGTTTCATCTGAAGAATATATGTCTTGGTTGAATTCATTGGATAATTATAATATAACCCAAACTCCAATGTGGGCTAAGATCAAAACCGGATGGAAAAGTACACTTTGTTTGCTTTATAACGATGACAAACCAATAGCAGGCGCATTACTTCTTATAAGAAAATTTGCTCCCGGGTTAAAGATGATATATTCACCCAGAGGATTTGTTATTGATTATTCTGATAAAGAGGCTGTATCGGCTTTTACAAACGGAGTAATCGATTACGCAAAAAAAATAGGGGCATACGTTGTCAGAATAGACCCGGAAATTGTTCTTTCAAACAATTATAAGAAAACGATCGTTGTTGATCTTGAAGGAAAACAAAAAATGGCACATCTTCAACAACTTGGTTTTAAACATATGGGTTTTGAAAAGGACTTTCACGCATATACGCAACCAAGATATAATGCAGAGATTGCATTAACCGATTCAAACGGAGAACCTTTTTCCGATGAAGTTTTAGCCAAATCGTTTGATAAAAAAATACGAAAATTTATCGGTCATTATACTGATGTTCGAGGAATCTTTTTTGAGTATGATATGGGTAAAAATGCGGTTCGTCGTTTTTCGGAAATTTCATCTCATACAGAAGACCGTCAGCATATTATCCTTCGTGATGAATCATACTTTAACAGAATATACGATGCTTTCGGGGATGATAACGTTATATTTTTTGCTAAGATCGATCTCGATAAATTAATGTCATTTTTGGAAGATCAAATTAAGAACGGAGACAATGAGAGTGTTGAACAAGCAGAAAAAGATTTAGACAGGGCTAAAACACTTAAACTTGAAAAAGGAAATATCGTTACAATGTCTGCTCTTTTAACTGTTAAGAGTAATTCAACAGCATATTTATTGTACAGCGGATTTGATGATTCTATATTCCCGAGGTTTAGAACAACAAACCAGCTCAGATTTGAAGGAATGCGGTATTTCAGGAACCAAGGTTGTAAAATATTCAGTTTACTTGGTATACACGGAGATTTGAATGATAGCTTATCTGATTTTAAGATGAAATTTAATCCAAATGTTGTTGAATATGCGGGTGAATTCGAGTATCCTGTAAGAAAAGTTCGATATCATTTGATGACAAAATTACTTCCTTTAGCAAAAAGAATTTATTTTAAAATTAAACTAAAAAGAAAATAACAAACAGCTCTCCGATTTATCGGAGAGCTGTTTTATAAATTGACTTTAATTATTATATTTTATTCGTGACACTGAATATATTCGCGAATGTTTTCAGGTGCAGCATCAAAATCATAACTTGCAGTCATGTAAACCTTAATGTTTTCGGTAAGAGCTTCAACCTTTTTGAGGAAGTTATAGAATTCATCCATATCTTCTCCGCAAATTTTAAGGATAGAGTCAATGTATACTGCTGTTATATCATAGTTACCTGCGATAAGACCGCAAATGAAACCATAAAATTTATCAAAACTGTTTATATCATATTCGCTTGCACTGATAAGACGAACTTTGTGGCTAACATCGTATCTGAGCTTAGAATCTTTCTCTATGCATACAACGTCTCCACGTTCTTCTTTAACGGACTCATTAACATTGGCAATAAGAGTTTTGGTTTTACCATTGCCCTTGAGACCCATAACTACTTTTATCATTTGGCAACACACTCCTTTGATTTGTTTTAATTATATCATATTTTTTTAAATAATTCAATAGTAAAAATAGATAAAAATACGATTGATATAGGTGTTGTTTTGTTTATTTTAACTTAGCTTCGAGCTCTGCACGCATATCTTCATATCCGGGTTTACCGAGAAGTGCGAACATATTCTTTTTATAAGATTCAACACCGGGCTGATCAAACGGATTAACGCCGTTCATATAACCTGCAAGAGCGCAAGCTTTTTCATAGAAATAAATAAGGTAGCCAAGAGAATATTCGGAAGAATCTTCCATTTCAATTACCATATTCGGAACTCCGCCTTCGACATGGGCAAGAACTGTTCCCATAAATGCATTTTTATTGATTTCATTAAGAGTTTTATCGGAGAGGAAGTTAAGTCCGTCAAGATTGTTGGGATCGGAAAGAATGCTCATGTCAATTTTAGGATTCTTGATCCAAAGAACTGTTTCAAAAAGGTTACGAAGACCCTGCTGAACATACTGACCGAGAGAATGAAGATCTGTAGAGAATATCATACTTGCGGGGAAGAGACCTTTATTATCTTTACCTTCGCTTTCGCCGTGGAGCTGTTTGATCCATTCGCAGAATGATGCAATAAACGGTTCGTATCCAACTGTAACTTCTGTTGTTTTACCTTTGCGAAGCATGATTGAACGCATTGTAGCATATCTGTAGCAGTCATTGTTATCAAGATCATCATTGTCAAAGTCAACTCTTGCTTGCTGTGCACCGGACATAAGTGCATCGATATCAAGACCTGCAACTGCGATAGGGAGAAGTCCTACAGGGGTAAGTACAGAGAATCTTCCGCCTACATCGTCGGGAATAACAAATGTTTCATATCCTTTTTCTACTGAAAGGTTTTTAAGTGTTCCTCTTGCTTTGTCGGTTGTTGCATAGATGCGGTCTTTCGCAGCTTCACCGTATTCTTTTTCAAGATAATCTTTCATTACTCTGAATGCAAGAGCGGGTTCTGTTGTTGTACCGGATTTAGAAATTACGTTAACGGAAACACGTTTGCCTTTGCATTTATTAAGAACTTCAACCATATGAGCAGGGCTGAGGTTGTTGCCAAGGAAGAGTATTTCAGGGGATTTTTCTTTTTCTGTACCGAAAACGGGAGCACAGAATTCAATAACAGCTCTCGCACCGAGATATGAACCGCCGATACCGATTACAACAAGAACATCGCTGTCATTTCTGATTTTTTCAGCAGCTTTTTTTACTCTGTCAAATTCTTCCTTATCATAATTAACGGGGAGATCAACCCAACCAAGAAAATCATTTCCGAGACCGTTTTTATTTTTTATGAGTTTATCTGCAGCAGAAACAAAAGGCTTCATTGCTTCAAATTCATGAGCAGATACAAAGTTTTCGGTAAACTTTGTGTTAAGGGTTAAAGGTTTGTTCATTTTATATCAATCCTTTCAAGATATTTTGAAGTCATTTTCAGAATATTCTTCAATTGTCGCAGGCGGGGAAGGAATTCGTTTCAGTGGTTCGTATATAAATTTGGAACATTTGTCTTTTCTTTCAATCAAACCGTATTTATCACAGATACAATCTGATTCATTTGTTAAAATATATCCAAATTTACAGTAAGCACAGTTTACATCATGTTTTTTCTTAAACACAAGGATCCTCCTTATCGCAACTGAATAGAAATATAATCTGTAAGTGTTATTATAGCACGAAAATTCATTTTTGTAAAGATGATAAAAAAAAATATATTAATTTGTCAATTAAATTTTCGTTAAAACCATTTACAAATCAAAAAAAATGTATTATAATTATAATGTATTTTTATGTCAAGGAATTTGATTTATGAACAATAGTCTTTTGCTTTATGCGATGCAGGGTGTATATATTAACAAAGTACGCTGCATTGCTCATGAGATTGAATTAAAAAGAAATAAAAAACCTGCATATTTTACGCATACGTTTGGATGTCAGCAGAATGAAAGT
>CAJGDF010000056.1 GCA_904502105.1 uncultured Clostridia bacterium | reverse complement strand
TTTTGTTTTATTTTATCATAATAAAGAATAAATGTCAAGATTTTTACTTAACATAATTTTATATGAACTTATCGTCTGTTTTGTTGACATTCAAATGAAAACATATTATAATACTCATATTGAATAAATTCAAAGACATATAAAAAATCGGAGAATCGATTTAAATGAGAATGAAGCCCGAATTTATGTATGCTTCCATGAAACCGTGGAAGCTTTTTTTCACGGTCGCAATGCCCGGAATGATAAGCATGTTCGCAATGTCAATATACAGTATAATAGAAGGCATATTCCTTGGTCAGGTACTCGGCGAAGGTGCTTTTGCGGCTGTAAATATCGCATTCCCTCTTGTTATGATAAACTTTTCAATAGCAGATCTGATAGGTGTTGGCGCGGCTGTTCCGATATCGATATCCCTGGGTAAAAACGATCACGAAAATGCAAACAACGTCTTCTCATGTTCGATAATTATGATATTCACGGCTGCCGCCGTGATGGGATCGATAATGTTTTTTGCAGCTGAACCGATGGCAAGAATGATGGGAGCAGACGATGCTCTTGTTGAAACATCTGTCAGATATCTTCGTGCTTGTGCTCTGTGCAGCCCGCTGTCAACCGTATTTTTTGCAATGGATAACTATCTGAGAATAAGCGGATTTGTTAAAACAAGTATGATAATAAATATCGTGTCAAATATATTAACGATCGGATTACTGTCGTTTTTCCTGCTGGTTGTTAAAATGGATGTCGTCGGCTCCGCCCTTGCAACATCCCTCTCTATGTGTATCTGTTCAGTGATCGCAGTAATACCGTTTATTGCTAAAAAAACTCTGTTGAAATTCACAAAGCCGAAGTTCAACTTTAAAATGATAAAACAGATCGCGGCATGCGGTTCACCTGTTTTTTTAAGTAATATTTCGGGACGTATAACATCTATACTTATCAATATTTCCCTCATGACGCTCGGTGTAAAGGTTTTCGGCGCAGGCGGCGGAACAACGGCTGTTGCGGTATACGCGGTTCTAATGTATTCAAGCGACCTTTGCTGGCCGCTGCTTTACGGGATCAGCGATTCTCTTTCCCCTGCTATCGGCTTTAACTGGGGTGCAAAAAATTACGATAGAGTTAAAAAGATCGTGAAATGCGGTTTTATCGGAACATTCGCTGTTGGAATAGTTTCAACCTCAATACTGTTCTTTTTCCCTGATATTATAGCATCACTTTTTGCAAAAGCAGAAGATGCAAGACTTCTTTCGGAAGCGACACACGCAATCAGAATATTCTGCATTGCATATCTTTTCAGATGGATAGCAGTTTCAGCGCAAGGATTTTTCAGTGCTATAGAAAAACCCATGCATGCAACTATAATGGCGGTATCGGTCGCCTTTGTTTTTCCTGTAATTCTTTTAGGCGCCCTTTGGAGCTTTGAACTTGACGGAATTTGGTTCAACGCTGCAGCCGTAAATATACTTGCCGCAATTCTTTCGATTATACAGCTTTCAATCGTGGGACACGAGATAAAAAAGAGAGAAAAGGAAACAACATAAAATTATCGTTGATTATTTATCACTTAAAACAAAAATGATATGCATCTCATACGGAAAACCGTTTACGAATGCATATCATTTTTCATTTTAAATTGTCTTGGTTATTGTTGAACAATAAAAATTATTCAGCGTATTCAACAGCTGCTTCGGGAGCGTTTTTCTTAACGCTTTCGATACCGTTAAGGCAACCTGCTTTAGAGGAATAACCTTCAGATGCGGCAATGGGTTCACCGTTTGTAGCCTTGAGACGGAATCTGTATTCGCCTGCTTTGTCAAGATAAACTTCGAATTTAGGATGCTTAGCGGTTTCGAAACCTTCAACAGTCTGGTCTTCGATATTTGCGGCAACGGAGTTCTTTCTTACGCTTTCAACACCTTTTTCGCAAGCTGCTTTGGAAGAATAAACTTCGGAAGTTGCGATAACTTCGCCGTTACCGGCTTTAAGATCGAATTTTACGCCTGTAGCAGTTTCTTTAATAACAAATTTGCCCATGAGAAACCTCCATGAAATATAAAATTTAATAATTTAGTTCATTATAACACAAAAACCGACTTGTGTCAAGATTATTCTTTACCGTTCCAGCAATATGTGCAAAGATCACATTCGTCAAGACCGACTGCGGAAATAAGATCGTCCAGACGGTTATAGCGAAGAGAAGTAAAGCTGAGCTTTGCTGAAATATCGTTTACCATACGTTCGTATTCGGCAGAGTCGGGATCGAGGTAAGGAGCCATCTCTTCGATATTTGTAACACCTCTCGAAGCAATAACTCTACGAGCAATAAGATCCATGTCTGATTTTGAACGGGAGAAATTAAGATATTTACATCCGAACATGATCGGAGGACATGAGCTTCTGACATGAACCTCTTTGGCTTTGTGTTCAAATAAAAATTCAGCAGTATCCTTCATCTGTGTGCCGCGAACGATAGAGTCGTCAACAAGCATAAGACGCTTGTTTTCAATAAGAGCCTGAAGAGGAATAAGCTTCATTTTTGCAACAACTTCACGCTGATGCTGATACTGAGACATAAACGAACGGGGCCATGTGGGCGTATATTTAATAAAAGGACGTGTAAAGCTTATACCGGACTCCTGAGAATAACCGATAGCGCAGGGAGTGCCTGAATCGGGAATACCCGCAACGGTATCCGCAACAACATCATCACGCTTTGCCATGAAACGGCCGCAGCGGTAACGGAGCTCTTCTACGTTTAAGCCTTCATAGCAAGATGACGGGTAACCGTAATAAACCCACATAAAGGTACAAACCTTCTTTTTCTTACGGGCTTCGGCAACTGTCTCGCATTTATCATAAGTAAGCTTAACAATTTCAGCGGGACCGAGTTCTTTATGATCGGTGTAACCTAAATTTATATAAGATGAGCTTTCAAATGCAGCACAATATGCATCTTTCTTAACACCTATAGCGATAGGTGTTCTTCCCAGATAGTCTCTTGCAGCATAGATTGCTTCGGATGTCATTATAAGCATAGACATGGAACCGTCTATCTTCTCCTGAGCATAACGAATACCTTCAACAAGAGAGTCTTTCATATTGATAAGAGAAGCAACAAGCTCCGTGGGGTTTATATCCCCTCCGCTCATTTCGAGGAAATGAGGAGTTCCGTCTTTAAAAAGCTGTTCAACAAGTTCATCGGTGTTATTTATTCTGCCGACGGTTGTAATAGAAAAAGTTCCGAGATGAGATCTGACAATAAGAGGCTGAGGTTCTGTATCGGAAATACAGCCGATTCCAAGATTACCTTTCATTTCAAGAACATCTTTTTCAAATTTTGTTCTGAACGGGGAATTGGAAATATTATGAATTGCTCGGTCAAATCCATCCTCTCCGTAAACAGCCATACCGCCTTTTTTTGTTCCGAGATGAGAATGATAGTCTACACCGAAAAACAGGTCAAAAACACAGTCGTTTTTTGCAGCAACGCCAAAAAAACCACCCATAAATATCCTCCGCAATAAAATATATTAAATACAAACATTCTAAATCTAAATATAGTTTTATTATATTACAATTCGACATCTTTTTCAATACAGTTTACAGAATTGTTACATATCAGGAGTTATTTTTTTAGACATTCATCCTTGACATATTCCGATCGTTTAAGCTATAATTATGTTAAGAACAAAGAAGAATTCGGTACAAAAAAATGAGATTATTTATTGCTGTAAAATTTTCGGAAGAATTTAAAAAAGAATTGATACGACAGATAAATTCATTAAAAGAGCAAAGCGAGCACGGTAATTTCACAAAAGCTGAAAATCTCCATTTGACCCTTGCGTTTATCGGAGAATCAATGCGTATAAATGACATAAAAAAAATAATGGACGGAATTTCAGAAGAATGTTTCAACATATGTCTTAACGGAAGCGGTCGGTTCGGGTCGCTTTATTGGATTGGTCTGAAAAAAGAACCGGGGCTGTTCCGACTTGCAAAATATTTAAGAGAAGAATTGGACAAAAACGGGATCCCTGTGGATAAAAAACAATTTTCTCCCCACATAACAATAGCGAGAGAAGTGACTGCAAAAACAGCTGTTGATCTTCAGGTAAAACAGACAGAAATGCACGTTGAAAAAATCTCGCTTATGCGTTCGGACAGGATAAACGGAAAACTCGTATATACTGAAGTATATGCCAAAAATCTATGATAAAAACAAAATTTTTCTAAATGAACGGGACACGGCAAAAAAAACGTAATGCTGTGTCCTGTTAAAATATAAAACAATATATTTTATTTAAACAGTATTTCAAAATTGGATTTACCTTGTAAAATCGGCAAAAATTTATCATTGACAACACGTATTTTTTACGTTATAATTATATTATTAAATATATCATAAAATTATTTAATGCAAAGAAAATAACAACCGATAAACACAAAAATTTATCATTTTATTTTGTCGTAAACAGTTGAAAAATAACCAAGTTTATGCTATAATTGTATTATAGAAAGTTTGGTGTCGACGCTATATCTTGAAAAACAACAGAAAAAGCGCATGAAATCCAAGAAAAATCAATTTTCCGATATACCGTTCGACATAAAATGTTCCGAGGGATATCGGTATAATTTATCGATATCTGATTATCGATAAATTGCATAGAAATACAAAACAAAAACTTAACGATAAAATTCAGAAAAGAGGTTTCTTTTTTATGAACAAGATTGCCATAATCGGAACAGGCTATGTAGGCTCAACAATCGCATATACCCTTACAATAAACGGACTTGCATCCGAAATCGTAATGCTTGATATAAATGACGAAAAAGCAATGGGCGAAGCTCTTGATATCAGACAGGGCACCCCCTTCTGCAATCCCTGCAACATATACGCAGGCGATTACAGCGATATCAAAGGTTCCGACATCGTAATCGTAACATCAGGTATTGCAAGAAAGCCCGGTCAGACAAGACTTGATCTTGCTCAGACAAACGTTAACATACTCAAATCCATCATTCCCGATCTCGTAAAGAATGCTCCCGATGCAACATACGTTCTCGTCAGCAACCCTGTTGACATTCTCACATACGTATTCTGCAAATACTCGGGAATTCCCGAATCAAGAATAATCGGTTCCGGTACTATTCTCGATACTGCACGTCTCCGTTCGAGAATTTCCGAATACTACTCCGTAAGCCAGCACAACGTACATGCATACGTGCTCGGTGAACACGGTGATTCTTCTTTCATTCCCTGGTCTATTGCAAACATCTCCAATGTTCCTGTTGAAGATTATTCAAAATCGATCATCAACGGAGCATCTTATCCGGATCTCAAGAGAGAAGAAGTGGAAGATTACGTACGTAAGTCCGGTGCCCGTGTTATTGAACGTAAGGGTGCAACATTCTATGCGATCTCAACATCCGTATGTCATATCTGCAAATGCCTTCTCAGCGGCATAGACACAACTCTTACAGTATCAACAATGACACACGGTGAATACGGCATCGAAGACGTTTGCCTCAGCCTTCTGAGCGTTGTAGGTCACAAAGGTTCAAACAGCAAGGTTTACCTTCCCCTCAACGACAAGGAGATAGCAGATCTTCACGCCAGCGCGGAAAGCCTGAAAAACGTTATCAGAGCGCTTTCCATCTAAATCAGTTTTTAAATTATTTACAATAAATTTTTGAGTCGAAAGGATAAAAATCAGAATTATGGAATACCGTATTGAACATGACTCAATGGGAGAAGTAAAAGTTCCCGCTGACCGTCTTTGGGCGGCTCAGACACAGAGAAGCCATGAAAACTTTGAGATCGGTGTAGGCATCGAAACAATGCCCTCCGAAATCATTCACGCTTTTGGCGTTCTCAAAAAAGCGGCAGCTGTAACAAACAATGCACTTCGCCCCGAGAAGATGACAAAAGAAAAGCTTGATGCTATTGCTCAGGCATGCGACGAGGTTATGGCAGGAGCTCTCAACGATCACTTCCCCCTCGTTGTTTGGCAGACCGGTTCCGGTACACAGTCAAACATGAACACAAACGAAGTTATCGCAAACAGAGGCAATCAGATCCTCGACAAGAAGCTTCTTCATCCCAACGATGATGTTAACATGAGCCAGTCTTCCAACGATACTTTCCCGACAGCTATGCATATCGCTGCTGTTCTCATTCTCGAAGACAAACTCATCCCCGCAGCACAGACACTTATCGACACCTTCAAACGTCTCGAAGCAGAAAACGAAGGCATCGTTAAGAGCGGCAGAACACATCTTCAGGATGCTACCCCCATCAAGTTCAGCCAGGAAATCAGCGGTTGGAGATCCAGCCTTGAAAGAGATATCGAACTCATCAAACGTTCTATCGAACCCCTCTACGAACTCGCTCTCGGCGGTACTGCTGTTGGTACAGGTCTTAACGCTCCCAAAGCTTTTGCTGAAACTGTTGCTGCTGAAGTTGCAAAGATCACAGGCAAACCCTTTGTTACCGCAGTAAACAAATTCCATGCACTCACATCCAAGGACGAACTCGTTTTTGCACACGGTGCAATCAAAGCTCTTGCTTGCGATATGATGAAGATCGCAAACGACGTTCGTTGGCTCGCTTCCGGTCCCCGTGACGGTCTCGGCGAAATTTTCATTCCCGAAAATGAACCCGGTTCTTCCATCATGCCCGGTAAAGTTAACCCCACTCAGTGCGAAGCAGTTACCATGGTAGCCGTTCAGGTAATCGGCAACGATGTATCCGTTGGTCTCGCAGCTTCTCAGGGTAACTTTGAGCTTAACGTATTCATGCCCGTTTGTATTTACAACTTCCTTCAGTCCGCAAGACTTCTTGCCGAAGCAATTATTTCCTTCAACAAGAACTGCGCTGTAGGTATCGTTGCAAACAAAGAAAAAATGCATCATAACCTTCACAACTCTCTCATGCTCGTAACCGCTCTCAACCCCTATATCGGTTATGAAAATGCTGCTAAGACCGCTAAGAAGGCGTTCAAAGACAATATCTCCCTCAAAGAGGCTTGTGTTGAACTCGGTTTCCTTACAGCAGAAAGATTTGATGAAGTTTTCCATCCGGAAGAAATGGTTTAAAACCGTTTAACATATAATGATCCCCTAAGGATCTGCATACAGAGGAAAATTCGGAAAGAAAGGTAAATAAATTATGACGTTTAGTTATTTTCCCGGATGTACCTTAAAAAACAAGGCAAAAGATCTTGATACATATGCAAGAAAATCTGCTGAAGTTTTAGGTATTACCTTGGAAGAGATAGAAAACTGGCAATGTTGCGGCGGCGTTTTCTCTACGGCAAAAGACGAGATCGCATCAAAACTTTCGTCCGTACGCGCTCTTAAAGAAGCAAAGAAAAAAGAACAGCCGCTCGTATCGGTATGCTCCGCTTGTCACAATGTTATCAAACAGACAAACAACGCCATGCAGAACGACAAAGATTTTGCAGACAGGGCAAACAGATACATGGCAGATGAACCTTATAACGGCGAAACACAGGTATATCACTACCTTGAAATGCTGCGCGATGTTGTAGGTTTCGATGCTGTAAAAGAAAAAGTCGTAAATCCCCTCAAGGGTAAAAAGATCGCAGCTTATTACGGATGTCTTTTACTCAGACCCAATTCTGTTATGAAAATGGACGATCCCGAAAATCCGAAGATCATGGAAGATCTTATCAAAGCAATGGGTGCAGATGCTGTTGTATATGCTAACCGCAACGAATGCTGCGGCGGTTACATAGCTCTTGAAAGCCCTGATCTTGCAAAGAAAAAGAGCCTTGCAGTTATTGAAAATGCTAAGGCAGCAGGCGCAGAAATGATCATCACCGCTTGTCCTCTTTGCAAATACAACCTTATTAAAAACGGTGCGGATATTCCCGTTGTTTATTTTACAGAGCTTTTAGCTGAAGCTCTCGGAGTAAAGGAGGATACTGTAAATGGATAAAAAGTATCTTCAGGACGAAATGCTCAGAATGAGCGGCGTCAACCCGAAAAAATGCATGAAGTGCGGTAAATGTTCCGCAACATGCCCTGCATACGATGAAATGGAATACCATCCCCATCAGTTTGTAAGCATGGTAGAAAAAGGCGATATCGAGCCTCTTATGAAGTCCGAATCCCTTTACAGATGCCTTACCTGCTTTGCATGTGTTGACAGATGCCCCAGAGGCGTTGAACCCGCAAAGCTTATCGAAGCGGTTAGACTTTCTGTTATCCGTCAGCAGGGTAAAAACCATCTTAAAGCGGACGATGTTCCCGCGAAACTCGATGATGATATGCCTCAGCAGGCTATTGTCAGCGCATTCAGAAAATACAGTAAGTAAGGAGTGGAATAGAAATGCAGAGAATTGGCGTTTTTGTATGTTGGTGCGGTAGTAACATCGCAGGTACAGTAGACGTACAGGCAGTCTCCGAAGCACTCAAAAATGAGCCCGGAGTTGTTTATTCCACCAACTATCAGTATATGTGTTCTCAGGCAGGTCAGGATATAATCAAGAATGCTATCAAAGAACACAGACTTACGGGTATAGTAGTATGTTCATGCTCTCCCCGTATGCACGAAGCAACTTTCCGTAAAACAGCTGCGGCTGCAGGTCTCAACCCCTACATGGTTGAAATCGCAAACATCCGTGAACAGTGCTCCTGGGTACATAAAGAAATGCCCATCGGTACCGAAAAGGCTATCATCCTCGGTAAAGCTGCTGTTGCAAAAGTTAACCTCAATACACCTCTTATCCCCGGTGAGTCTCCCGTTACCAAACGTGCACTCGTAATCGGCGGCGGTATTGCAGGTATTCAGACAGCTCTCGATATCGCAGATGCGGGCTTCCCCGTTGATATCGTAGAAAAGCTCCCCACCATCGGCGGTAAGATGGCTCAGCTCGACAAAACATTCCCGACCCTCGACTGTGCGGCTTGTATCCTCACACCTAAAATGGTTGACGTTGCACAGAACGACAAGATCAGAATCTTCTCCTACAGTGAAGTTACTGAGGTTGGCGGTTTCGTCGGTAATTTTGATGTAAAGATCAAGAGAAAAGCTCGTTACGTAAAAGAAGATGTTTGTACAGGTTGCGGCGCTTGCGTTGAAAAGTGTCCGATGAAGAAAGTTCCCAACGAGTTCAACCTCGGTATGGATAACCGTACAGCTATTTATATTCCGTTTGCACAGGCAGTTCCCAAGGTTGCAACCATCGACCCCGAACACTGCAAT
>CAJGDF010000055.1 GCA_904502105.1 uncultured Clostridia bacterium | reverse complement strand
TCAAAGAATTTCTTTTCTTCGTTGAATATAGAATTTTTCTGCGCTTCAAGTGTTGATCTTCGCTCGTTTTCTGCCGCGATATCCGCAGTTTTTGTTTCTGAACGAAGACGCATTTGGGCAAGCTCTTCTGTCTTTTTGACTGCCTGCTGTCTGAGCTCTTCTATTCTGATCTTTGTCTGTTCCGTTTCATCAAGAAGCTTCTTTGTCAGCTCTTCGCCTTCTTTTTGACGGAGAATCAATGTTTCGGTGATGTTTTTTATGTTTTCTATGTCTTTTATTTTTTCAAGCTTTTCAAGATCTTTTTCGTGAAGCTTAATTGCTATTTCTTCCTGGATTTTTGCCAAAGCTTCGTGCTTTTCGTCAAGAACCGTGATCTCACGCTGCTTTTCCGCCAGAAGTACTCTGTTTTCTTCAAGCTCTTTTCGTGCCGATTCAAGAATTGCCGCTGTTTTTTCTTTTTCTTCTCCGCTTGATTTAAGGCTTGCTTCAAGTGCTTTTATCTGTTCGGAGATGTTGTATATATATTGTACGCTGTGTTCTGCTTCTGCTTTAACACGGATATGCTCGTCGCTTATCGCTTTGCTTTCAGCAATCAGTCCTTCAAGAGCCGCTTCTGCTGAAGAAAGCTCTGCTGTGGATGTTTTAACACGCGTGATCTTTGCTTTAAGCTCTTCTGAAAGCTCTGCTATTTCCGCTTCAAGCTTTTCAATTTCGTTGGTTCTGCTTAATATACCCGTATTTCTGCCGACAGAACCGCCCGTGAGCGAACCGCCCGGATTTACGACCTGACCGTCAAGTGTTACGATCTTGAAAGCATATTTATTGGCACGAGCCATGTTTGTTGCATTGTCGATCGTTTCAACAATAGCGGTACGTCCCAAAAGCTGCTCGATGATGCCCCTGAAACGTTCATCGTATTCGATAAGGTCGGATGCTATTCCGAGATATCCCTGCGCACCGTAAAGATTTCTTTCGTCAAGCTTTCTGCCGCTTACCGTTGACAGGGGAAGGAACGTCGCTCGACCGAGATTTTTCGATTTGAGAAAATAAATACAGTCTTTTGCCGAACGTTCATCCTCGGTTATAATGTTCTGGATAGCAGCACCGAGCGCGATTTCCGTTGCTGTCGCATATTTGCTTTCAACCTTGATAACAGAGGCCACCGTGCCGTGTACGCCCGAAAGAATGCCTCTCGCCGCCTCGTTCATAACGCTCTTGACACTTCCAGCAAATCCTTCGAAATGCTTTTCCATGTCTTCGAGCATATTTTTCTTATTTGTCTTTTCCGAAAGAGTAAGCTTTGCTTTGTTATATTCTTCGTTTGCTGTTTCAAGCTTCTTTTTTGAGCTTTGAACCTTTAAAAGATACCCGTTATGGATATTTTTATTTTCAAGGAGCTTTTCCTCAAGCTCTGCAAGACGTTTTTTGTTGCTTTCTTTTCCTTTTTCAAGAGAGGAAAGTCTTTCGTAAGCATCGGAAAGCTCTTTTTTTGCGTTAGCCGTCTGCTCGTCTATTGCCTGAATTTTTTGAGAAGAACGTCCTTCGCTTATCTGAAGCTCTGTTATTTTTTCAGAAAGAACATTTGCCTGCGAACGGAGCCTGTTTGAGTCTTCGGTGTAGTTAAGATCGTCTCCGAGCCTGCTGTTCTTTTCTTCGATTATTTTTGCCGACTGTTCTTCTATTGCTTCAATTTCTTTTTTTAATGCTTCCGTTTCTGCCTTTTTCTGCTCGATCTCTTTTGTTATTTCGGCTTCTGAACGGCCGCTTCGCTCTATCTCGGAATTTATTCGCTCGATGTCTTTTTGAGCGTGTTCGATATCGTTGTTTATAATAAGTATTTCAGCGTTCTTTGTCTGCAAAAGCTCGTCAAACTGCTTGCTTTCGGATCTTAACTGCTCAATTTTTGATGTGAGTGCGATTATTTCGTTTGATAAGCGTTCTGCTTCGTTTTCACATCTTAAAATTTCATTGTCGTTTTTCGCAATCGATTCGAGAAGCGTTGTTTCGGTTTTTTCGAGAACCCTGAATTCTTCGGTGAAGCGTTCAAGGTCTGAAAGCCAGAGAGATATTTCAAGCTTTTTCTTCTCTTCAAAAAGCTCAATATAACGTCTCGCTTTTTTTGCCTGCTGCTCCAACGGTCCGAGTCTGTCAGCAAGCTCTGCGATAATATCGTTTAAACGGATAATATTTTCCTGCGTTGCGGAAAGCTTTCTTTCGCTTTCTTCTTTTTTGAAACGGTATTTTGCAATACCTGCGGCTTCTTCAAAAACGTTTCTTCTTTCCGTGCTTTTGGCCGCAATTATTTCGGTAACAGAGCCTTGTCCGATTATCGAATAGCCTGTTCTTCCAAGGCCGGTATCTCTGAAAAGATCGTGAATGTCCTTTAATCGAACATTCTGTCTGTTGATAAAATATTCACTTTCGCCCGAACGGTAGTATCTTCTTGAGATTACGACCTCCGAATATTCAACGGGAAGACTTTCGTCGCTGTTGTCGAGCGTTAAAGAAACCTCGGCAAAACCGAGCGGACGGCGCGACTGTGTTCCGTCAAAAACAACGTCCTCCATTTTTACACCGCGAAGTGATTTTGAAGACGTTTCGCCCATGACCCACCGAAGTGCGTCCGCAATGTTGCTCTTACCGCTTCCGTTGGGACCCACGATGGCTGTTATTCCTGAACTGAAATTTATGAGCGTTTTATCCGGGAACGATTTGAATCCCGCAAGCTCAAGGCTTTTAAGCTGCATAACGTCTCCTTTTCTTGTGTATGGTTTACATTATATTATAGCATATCTGCCATGTAATTTCAACCTTTTTTTGCTAAAAATATAATGAACTTTTGCCTTTTGTGAAAATTTACATAAAATGGGAACTTAATTTTCTTTTGTCCGTCTAAAGAATCATAAACGGTATACCAAACAACATAACCAAATTTTTACGGAGGACGACCCACATGAAAAAGAACATTCAAATATTGAGTCTTATCATTGCTCTTTCTGTTATTTTCGGGCTCATTTCTGCAGGCTGCAGTTATGTTTACGACCTCGATGAACATCCGGAAAACAAAATTACCGACCCCAAAAAAGAAAAAAGGACAATAGATAATTCAAAGCTTGACACATTTTCCGGTGATGAAGAGCTCCTTGAATACATCAGAGAGCATTGCGAATTTATTTATTTTACTGTTACCACCGACAATATGATAGTTGAAGAAGCAATGCCCGATTATTCAAATTCAACATTTAATGAACCTGCATCTAATTTCGACCCTACATCTAATTTCGATAGCGATATTTACTCTCTCGACGATGAAATATTTGTTGACCCTGAGAATCCTATCCCTAATGATGAAAAGGAGATCTCCGAAACAAACCTCGTTGAGGCAAACATCGATGAGGGTGATATTGTTAAAACAGACGGCGAATATATTTACATTCTGCGAGAAAATGAGCTTATAACCGTTTCCGCAAAGGGTGAAGAGAGCGAGGTCTTGTCCTATTATAAGATCTTTTCACGCGGCGAAGGCAATGCGAATGAGATGTACATCAAAGGCGACATCGCAATAATTGTCGGCGCCACCTGGCATTTCGGTGAATTCGAAAATAATTTCGGAAAGCCCGTCAACGGCGAATCTTCCGATTTTTCACTCCCTCACAGAACAAACTACACAACTTATTCCGCGGTCTACGTGATCGATATTTCCAACAGGGAAAAGCCCACAGAGTCTTCTGTCACTCTTGTCGAAGGCGACCTTGTTTCTTCAAGAGAAAGCAACGGCATGATCTATCTTGTTGCCAACAAATATCTGTCTTTTTACGGGAATGATCCCGTTATCGAAGATGTAACACCGTATGTTTACGATAACGAAAACGGTTTTTACAATATCCCCTCAACACAGATCGTGCGTCCCGTTTTTGAAAACATCGATTCAAACATTATGACGATCGCATTTGTTGATTACAAAAACGGCGGAAATACGCAAACAATGTCTGTTCTCGGTTCCGGTTCTGATATCTATATGACTTCCGAAAGCCTGTATATTTTCAGAGATAACTATAATTCAACAGACGTTGCGAAATATTCTATAGGCAATTCTCTCGAATACGTTGCATCCGTTTCTGTTCCGGGTTATACATCAACCGATTTTGCTTATAACGAATATAACGGTAAGTTCCGCATTGCCACAACCACAGATGATAAGGGCAAGTCAAAGAATAATGTTTATGTTTATAACGATAATCTCGAAAAAATAGGCGAGCTTATCGGCCTTGCACCGGGCGAAAAGATCTATTCCGTAAGATTTACGGGGGATGTGGCGTATGTTGTAACATTCCGTCAGGTCGATCCTCTTTTTGTTATAGATATGACGGAAAACGATCCGAAGGTTCTCGGCGAGCTGAAGATCCCCGGATTTTCAACATATCTTCATCCTGTCGGTGAAGGTCTGCTTTTAGGTATCGGCAACGAAACAAAAGACAGAATTTACACCGATTACAACGGATATGAACATATTTCAACATACACCGCAGGCATAAAGATCTCTCTCTTTGATGTTTCTGACCCGTATTCACCGAAAGAGATAGCCGTTGCAAATATGGTGGGCGGCGAAAATGCAAATGCGGAGGCACTTTATAATCATAAGGCTTTTACTTATTCAAAGCTTGAAAATACCGGTTATTTTGCGATAGATGCAAACGGAGCGAACGGATTTGTCTGTGTTTCTGTTAAAGACGGAAGTCTTTTCTGTGATCTTGTCTTCCCCGAAAATGAAGGATATTACGGCTATAATTCATACAGCTCAAGAGTTTGCTTTATCGGCGAAACACTTTATTTTTATCAGTTCAACAGAATTACGGTTTTTGACAGGGAAACTTGCGAAGAATTGGCAACTGTCACTATAAAATAACAAGTTTATCTGTTGACAAAATGCGGGAAACCATGTTATAATATATCAATAAAGAAAATTTGATTTTGTGTTGATATATTTATATGAAAAAATTAATTTCCGCTATCCTTGTGATAATTTTTATAACAGCGGTCTTTCCCATCTCGGTTTTTGCCGATGAGGAAGAAGAGCCGTTTTCCGTGCAGTCTCCCGTTGCGGTAATCGTTAATGCCGATACGGGTACGGAGCTTTACGGTAAAAATGCCGATTCAACATTTTTCTGCGGTTTTTTGCCGAGGATAATGACGTGTATCATGCTTGTTGAGAGCGGTCTCGACCTTTCGACAGAGATCGTTTTAACAAAAGAAATGATGTCAAACACTCACGATAAAAGCTCCGCTGATCTTCGCTCCGGTGATAAGATCTCCCTTTACGACCTTATGAAAAGCGCCATTGTTGCCAATTCTCAGGAGGCGTGTATAGCTATTGCCGTAACTCTTGCGGGAAGTGTTACCGATTTCGTTGTCAATATGAATCTCCGCGCACGCGATCTCGGTGCCGAGAATACAACTTTTACGAACGTTACAGGTCAGTATTCCACAACCTCAAAGCAGGTAACGACTGCGCATGATATTGTTAAGATCTGTTCTCATATTTTAACTCTTGATCATATCGAGGATATCTCCAATATGAGATATACCGAGATAAAAGTAAACGGACACAGCAGAAGCCTTTATACGAAAAACTTTCTTGTTGATAAAAACAGTCAGTATTATTCAAAAAAGGCATCGGGACTTGCAATTTCAGGCTCTAACATTTCAGGATACTCTCTTGTTTCCATCGCCGTGGATAAGACAATGCGAATAGTTTGTTTTGCAATGAACTATGACAGCCTTTCTACTCTGTACTCCGAAATGTCGCAGATGATCACGTTCTCCCTCAATGAATATTCATACAGAACGCTTATCCAGAAAAATGCTCCCGTTCTTGAGGTTCCTGTTATCTACGGTAAAGAGAGAGATTCAATAACTCTTGTTGCCGAAAAAACATTGACTGCTTCTATGCCGTCTTCTGTACCCGATACAAGCATTGAAAAAGAGCTTGTCGTTCCCGACAGTGTTGATGCTCCTATCGCAAAAGGCACGGTTCTCGGTACAGTAACATATTCTTATGACGGCAGAGTGTACGGAAGCACAAATCTTGTTGCCCAGACGGATATTTCGCTTGACGTTGTGGAATCATATTCCGATGCCATAAATGCTTTTTTCTCAAACAAATATCTGTTGGCGACGGTTATAACTGTTGTTGTCGTCGTAATCTTCTATTCTATCATTCTTTATGTTGTAAACAGAAAGAAAATGAAGAAGGAACAGAGTAAAAAACGCGACCGTATAACAAAAATGCCCCGATAAAACGAAGGAAAGACACCTTTTAAGAGTGCCTTTCCTTTTATTTTACTGTTTATTCAGTAATCAGCAGCCGCAGCCACAGCCGCAGTTGTCTCTTTCGCAGCCGTTGTTGCAGCCGTTTGCAACAGTTACACTGTAAACGATAACAGCAGCGATGAGAAGAGTCCAGAAAATGTTATTTCCGCACATTATACGTTACCTCCGTATTTTTTTACAAATTTCAACTTCCTTTATTTTCTCTTCCGTGACTTTTTTCCTGTCACACTAACATTATATGACAATCTTTTCCGAGTGTGAATAAAAAACGCTTCAGATTTTTTTACGATCTGAAGCGTTCTCTTATTTAGCTTTGCTGTCTGAAATATTCCACGATACCGTCAACTATCGCGTCTGCGGCTTTTTCCATGTTTGCTTTATCTGTAAACCATTCATAGTCGTAGATATTGCTTAAAAATGCCGTTTCAAAAAGTATTGACGGGAAATCGGGGAACATAGAAACCTTGTAATATCCTATTTTGTAGGAGTTTTTCTTGAGGCCTGTGTCATCCGTAAATTTATCAAGCATTACCTTCGAAAGAAGCTTTGAGCTTGTGTAGGAGTAATACGTTACCGTACCGCTGCTGCTTAACGGATTTGATGTTTCACCGACATAGTTAAAGTGGATCGAAACGTTTATATCGGGCTTCCATGCTCTGTATTCAAGAATTATGGGGTCAAGATCTTTTTCAAGCTCTCTGTGGTGTGTTAAATAAACGGTTGCGCCAAGCTTTAAGAGTTTGTCTTCAACAAGTCTTGAAAGCTCGTAGTTCCAGTCGGCTTCCGTCCATTTAACGTAGCCCCAGGGACCGATAGCACCGCCGTTAAGGCTGTGTCCGGGGTCAACTGAAATCCTGATGCCGTAAAGCGGGAATTGTTCGCTGTTGTAGAGCGAAACAGGGTTCTTGAAGCTGATCACAAGCATACCGTTTACAAACGAAGCGGAATATCCGAAGATATGCATTTCTTTTTTATACGTCAGGGTGATCTTTGCAGTCGTTGAGTCAACTCTCGATACCGATGCATCCGTAAAAAGCGGATTTTCGGGCATATAAAAGTCTGCGGGGAGAGCCGAAAGATTGTAAAGAGTGATCTCTGCTTTGTTGTCATACATCCATACGGTGTTCATTGTCTTTCCGTCTGTGGGGATGACAACGTTTGTATATTTGCCGTCTGCACTCTGAATAACATCTATTTTTCCTGTTGCGGAGTAAGTTATAGTTGTGTTTTCAACGCGCTTTATGTTTGAATTTACAGTGTAATATCCGCTTGAGAGGAGCGTGTTGCCGTCATATTTTGAAACAACGGTATCGTGCGCGCCTATCGTTGCATAAAGATATTCTTCACCCGTAACTTTAAGGTCGGGCTTTAACTGTGCAGGAAAATCACCTACAAATTCAACAACATAGGATGACGGATCGTTGATAACCTCGATCACGTTTTCGCCTGTGTAACGTACTGTATCATATCCGTCTTTTTCGATAACGAATATCGGATTTCCGAGGACCGCATTGCCTGTTATTTCGGGAAGAACAAGGCTTCCTTCGTACCATGCGCGTTTGAAAGTTCCGTCCTTGGAATCTTCAGTGTATGATTTGAGATCAACGGTATAATCTCCAACTATTACGTAAACCTTTGCTCCTGCTGTTGCCTGGCATGAAAAACCGATTTTGGTTCCCGATTTTTCTGCTCTGTCGTTTTTAGGAGCACATGTTCCCGAAACAAAACCGAAAGAAGACATTGTTGTCGGGGTTACGTATTCTTTGCTCTTTGTTATAAGATATTCGACCGTCTTGCCCTTGTGTTCTATAGTATAGTAGTTTGCACCGACGTTCGGAACACTTACTCTGTGTGTAAAATATCCTTTCGGTGAACGCGTTGTTACTTCTTCGCCTTCAATTATGAGAGGATAATTGGGATCCGAAACACCCATGATGAATGTCTGAGAAGTCGTGTTTTCAACAGTGAGCTTCTCGTACGCTAAAATGAGTGTGGCAGTAGCCGCAAGAACGGATGTATCCTTGTTTAAGAAAAATGTTTTTACAGTATCCTGAACACCTGCAAGATTTTTCTTGACATCTTTATAAGAGAAGAATACCGAGCCTGCAACGTGTTCCTTGATCTTAAGATAATTGAGCTGATTTTGTATCTCTGCAGGGGTCATATACGCATTTGCGGAAGAGCCTTTATATGCCGCTATGCCGATGTAGAGTTTAACATCTGTCGGAGAAACGAGATTGTCCCACCAGTCAACGATAGGCTTGAAGGGCGCAGTGGAATGTCCGATCTCCCAGTAGATCTGAGGACAGATATAGTCGATCCATTCGTTAACGACCCATTTTCTCGTGTCTGCATAGACCTGATAATAAGACTCAACGGAGCTCTTGATTTCTGTTCCGAGGGGGTTGTTTGTCTTTAACGCCCATACACCGCTCGGGCTTATACCGAAAGCAAGATCAGGCTTTGCTGCCTTGATCGCCGCCGCGGTTTTCTCAACGAGCATATCATTATTCTGTCGTCTCCAGTCTGCTATAGACTGATCAGCCGATTTGTATTTCTGATACTGAGCATCGTCTGCAAACTTGGAAGCATTTTCATAGGGATAGAAATAGTCGTCAAAATGGATACCGTCAACGTTATAATTGTTTACGATCTCCATAATACCGTCAACTATAAGCTGACGAACCTCGGGAATACCGGGGTTGTAATAAGAGGCGCCGTCGGTGTGTTTAACGACCCATTCGGGATGAAGTCTTGCGGGATTTGTTGCTGCCAAAAGCTCAAGCTTATGTCCGCCCGAACCGCTTTGCATAATTCGGTAGGGGTTTATCCATGCATGAAGCTCTATGCCTTTTGAGTGTGCGGCTGTGATGAAATATTCAAGACAGTCGAGGGGGAGGGGATCTCCCTGTTTTGCAACAACGCAATCTGAAGAGGGGAATATCTT
>CAJGDF010000054.1 GCA_904502105.1 uncultured Clostridia bacterium | reverse complement strand
CGTTTGTGTTGAGTGTTTTTGCAACAGCGCCTACGGAGTTTTTGAGTTCGCCCGCAAACATATTAAGGGCAACAACATAGTCGTTCTGAGAGAATACGTATGCTCTCGGCAGAGATGTTCCGGGGAGGTCATCATGGAACTGATGCCAGAGGAACTGCTTCCATGCAAAATCGAAGTTTTCCGCAGGGTATTTTTCGCCTGCGAGAAGTGCTGCCGTGCTTGCTGCTTTTTCTGCACTGTCGGCAAGAAGCTCGTTTTTACGGTTCCAACGTTTGTTCATTGTTCTTGATGTGAATGCGCCGTAACCGTGAGGAATGAGAAGCTCACCGTCGTAAACGGGAAGGCCTTCCGCTTCTTCGGGTGTCAGTTCGTTGAAGAGCTGGTCGGTCGTTGACATAACAACCTCGTAAAGACCGCCTTCTTTATCGTCCAATGCTTCCTGAATCATTCTTGCGGAGGATTCCTTCGGGCTTCCGCCGTAGTCACCTGTACCGAAGTAGATCGCTTTTTTGCTTACACCGGAAACCTGTTCGTTCTTTTCGATTTCTTTAAGATAGTTATCACGGTTGTTTACGGGACGCTGATCGTCGTTTTCATCAAAGTTGTAGCCGTATCCTCCCGGATCAAGATATGTATAAACGAAATTGCCGTCGGGTCCTTTCCATTTACCGATATCCATTCTCACTTCATCTTCGCCTTTGAACGGCTTGAGAACCTTTCCGTCTTTGATTACAGGCTGACCGAGACCCCAGACGAGCTTCTGTGTTGAGAAGCCGTTAAGACCCATATGCGCTTCGATCGAAGGCAGAGAGTAGGGGAAGCCGAAACAGTCTGTCAAGAAAATATCGGTGCTCATTTTGCCGAATTCTTTTTCGAAGAATCCGTTACCTAAAAGGATCTGACGCATAAGCGCTTCGGAGGACGGTACATTTACATCGCACGCATCCCAGGAGCTGCCCGCAACGTTCCAGCGGCCTGCTGCAACGTATTCCTTGAGCTTTTCGTACATATCGGGATAATATTCTTTTGCAAGCTTGTATCTGAATGCGCCTTCAAAGTTGAATTTGTATCCCGGGTATTTTTCAATAAGGTCAAAATTCTGAACCAATGTGTTTTTTACACAGTCGCGGATAGTGTCCTGAATATCCCAGTTCCACTGGGTGTCAAGATGCGCGTCCGAGACGGCATAGAGTTTTCTTTTTTTCTTTTCCTGTTTTGCTGACATAGCTGTCACCTCATATAATTTTATTAGAAAATTTATTGAAGTATTTTATTGAATTCAGTATAACATAAACGTCTCTGAAAATCAAGATGTTTTGAAATGTAATAAAAAATTTTCATTTATACTCTTTTCTGTTTTACAAAAAAATGCTATAATCATTTAAATACATAACAAAGGATTTATTTTATGGACGTAAACTCAATCAAAGAGACCCTTGAAAAAATTAAAAATAACATACTTGATTTAAAGAAAACACTTAATAAATATATCGGTAAAAGAGAATTGATCATAGCAGCTGTTGTTGCGGTAATTATTTTCGCTATTGTTTGTGATAAACCGTTCTCCTCCGATTATTTCTTTATGTGGAAACCCTCTTTCTGGACTATTGAGCAGGTTGGCAGCGAGGCTAACTATAAGATCGTTATCCCTGAGGCAGGTGCGAGCGACAGCGGCATCGAGCTTGATAACGTAGTTATTACAGATATATCTTATGAGCTTGACGATAAGATCAAAACCGCAAAAGATTATATAATCTCTCAGATCGATTTTCATGTTGAAAATGCGATGACGACCTATATACCTAAAAATGAGGTAAGAGAACAGGTTGAGATCTTCGAAACCGGCAGACTTAACTACGGCAAGGGTTACGATGTTTATTATTGGATATTCACACCCGGCGGCGAATATTCCGGTAATAAGATCCTTCAGGTTGCTATTCAAAAAGGCGATAAGCTTATAAATGCTCAGTTCAGAAGCCGTTGGACAAAGTTTGATAAAAACTTCGATCAGGCTTTTGATATGATAAAATCAATAAGAGTTAAATAGTTTTATCAGAACGTAATTAAAAATATTATTCAAAATACCTCCAATTCGGAGGTATTTTCCGCTTAGAGGAATAAATATTATGAATCGAATGCAGAAGAATATTAATGAGGTCGTTTCTGTCTTAACGGAACGTCCTATTCATGCGGCAGATGTAGAGCGAATTCTCATAGCATATGATATCAGGGAAGATTATATCGGTTCTTCTCAACCTGCTCGTTTTGCCGGTTATCTATCTTCAATTCTTGATAGAGTTTCCGTTCCGCTTGAAGATTATGATCTCATAGCGGGACGTTCTGTAATTCGGGAACTGACGGATGAGGAAGAAAACATCTATCAAAAGCTTTTATATGATCCAAATTCTCCATACCGTACCTCGATCTTTGAATCCGGACACTGTTCTTATGACTGGGAAATGGTTGTTGAGTACGGTCTGACAGGGCTGATTGATAACGCTCGAAGATCTATGAACTCAAAGTCCCACGACGGACGGAGGCTCTTTTTGCAGTCGGTCATAAAAATTTATGAAGCAATTCAACGCTATATTCTCCGTTATTCTGAAGCCGCAGAATCACGCGGTATGTCTGATCTTGCGGAAACATTGAAAAAAGCAGCATATGACAAGCCGACTGATTTTCGTACTGCGCTTCAGCTTTTGTGGATCATTACACTGATCGACAGCTCTTATATTACGGCTAATCCAACGCTGACACTGGGACGTCTTGATAAAATACTGTACCCTCTTTATGTTGCAGATATTGAAAGCGGAAAATTAACACGTGAGCAGGCAGCCGATCTGATTACAGATTATTATTGTAAGCATAATTTAAACATGGGGAGAGGGGAACATCAGGTTGGTGATGAATCCAACACCTCAACGTGGGGCAGAATCTTCAATTTTGATGCTCCTCAGTATCTCTTATTGGGCGGCACTGATGCTGATGAAAATCCTACGGTAAACGACCTGACTTATTTGTTTGCCGAATGTATTCAACCGTCGTTTAAAAACCCTGTGGTTGTTTTCTATTATGCACCTGAGATGGATAAGGCATATCCTGATTTATGGAATATTTTAACGGGTAAGGCTCTTCAGTCATCATCACTGATGTTTTATAATGATTCAAACGTAAAAAAGACGTTTCTGTCGCTCGGATTGCCGTCTGCTGATTTTCAAAATTATCATCATTTCGGATGCAACTGGCCTTCGCCCGGATCTCATAGCTTTTGGCTTCATGGAAATCCTTCATCATATTCCTTTAATGCTTTTGAATCAAAAGAGGAAGCAGAGCAAGTAAATAATGCCTACATCAGAGGTCCCGAAAACGGTTGGCCTGATGTTTTTTTGAATGTCTTGCGTGAATTCAGAAATGATCCCAATGCAACAATAGAGGATATTTATAACAGATACTATCAATTTGTGGAGGATTTTGTTTGTAAAAAGGTTGAGAACGGAGTCAAGGAGATTCGTGTTCGCCGCAGAAAACCGTGGACCGTCTGCACTTTTACGGATTGCTTTACATCAATACCCATTCAAAATGGAGAAAGCTTTTCTGCCTGCGCAAAATATGTTTTTGCACTTCAGGCTTTTGAGATGTTCGGTACGGTTTGTGATTGCTTTACTGTTGTGGATGCGCTTTGCTTCAGAGAAAATAAACTGACCGTTTCCGAGCTTCTTGACGCTGTTGATGTAAATTTTTATGGGTATGAACAGATTTACGCAATGTGCCGCAATGTTCCCAAATATGGAAGCGATGATGATCTTTCAAATGACCATGTTAGGAGATTTTCGAGAAAAATAGCAGATATCGTTCGTCAAAAGGGTACAAAATATCTGGAATCCGACGGTTTTTTTCTTGTTCCATGCTTGCAGAGTGATACATGGCATCTTAAAGACGGTATCAGATACGGTGCAACGCCCGACGGAAGACTTGCGGGAATGTCATTTACTCAGAACGCCCGCCCTGCAAACGGTTCGTGTACAAGCGGTCTTACCGCTATGTTTAATTCTATGCTGAATATTCCTTCAAATGGTTTTCTGTCAGGGGCTTTGAATCTTGATGTAGATCCAAGACAGTTCGAGGGAAGCACAGGTCTTTCTTTATTTTCGGCAATGCTTGCTGTCTACTTCAATCGGGGCGGATTGCATGCGCAGGTGACGTCTGTTTGTGCCGAAGATCTTGTCGATGCTCAACTCAATCCGCATCTTCACCGAGATCTGAGAGTTCGCGTCACAGGCTATAGCGGTGTGTTTGTTGATATAACAAAAAAACTGCAGGATGATATTATCGAAAGATTAAAATAATAATGAGGAGTAGGTATTGCCAAGTTCGGATGAAAACAGTACAGAAACTTTGCAATATCAAATAATAAATGAATCCGTTAGTGTTTGATATAAATCGTGCGTCTACGGTTGACGGACCCGGTATACGAACCACTGTTTTTTTCAAAGGATGCAATATGAACTGCTTTTGGTGTCATAACCCCGAAAGCAAATCTTCAGGATCTCAGCTGGGGCTGTTTTTGGAAAAATGTACCGGGTGCGGCTTTTGTAAAAAAATATGCGAACATAAAGATAAATGTATTCACTGCGGCTCGTGTGTTGAAATTTGCCCTGCCGAAGCAAGAAAACTCTACGGAAAAAGCTATTCTGTTGATGAACTGTATAGAATCATTTTATCCGATAAGGATTATTATTTTGCAACAGGCGGCGGTGTAACGTTTTCAGGTGGAGAATGTATGTTATACCCTGAATTTATCGCAGAACTGGCGAAAAAGTGTTCAGACAGCGGTATTAGTGTTGCCGTTGATACTGCAGGAAATGTTCCGTGGGGTCATTTTGAAAAAGTTATTGAATATGTTGACTGTTTTCTTTACGATATCAAGGCGCTTGATTCTGATCTTCATAAATCGGGAACGGGAGTCGGCAATGCCTTGATCCTCGAAAATCTCGGCAAACTCATCAGTACAGACAGATCTGTCATTGTTCGAACACCTGTTATTCCCGGATTTAATGATGGCGAGGAGATCGAACGGATCAGCCGCTACTGCTCTGACCGTGGATTGAAACACGAACTTCTTAAGTATCACAAAATCGGAGAGAGTAAAAAAGCTGCTATCGAAGCATTATTATAATTATCTTTTTGAAAATAAGTTCTCGGAAATATCGTTATCCGAGGATTTTTGCGATAAGGTGGGCTTGTTCAACATTGGGAAAAGTCAAGAAAATTCACCTTGTTTATTGACAAAAAAACTTTAATATGATACAATTAAAAAAAATCTGAAAGGTTTTGAAATTATGGATATAGTTAAAGATAAAAAAACAGCGGGTGCGGACGAAAAAACTCCGTCGCTTGCTCAATATTTTTCCTGGGTAAACAATACAAACGAGGGGTCTACCGAAGAACAGACCCTTGCAAACCTCGATTATTTCCGCTGGCTTAAAGAAACTTACGGAATGCAGATCGATATCTACGCATGGGATGCCGGAAACCTCGACGGTTCTGCCGGTACATACCAGACGCTTGAAGGCGAAAAGCTTTCAAAACAGTATCCGAACGGATATAAAAATGTTGCGAAGGCGGCAAAGGATCTCGGTATAAAGCTCGGTGTATGGTGCGGTCCCGACGGCTTCGGAGATACCCAAGAGGATGCTGATGCTCGTCACGAGCTCATGGTTTCTCTTTGCCGTGATTATCAATTCGGATTGTTTAAAATGGATGCTGTATGCTCAGGCCTCCGTCCCGAAAAACGCCCCGAATTCTGCCGCATGATGGAAGAATGCAGAAAATATGCGCCTGAACTTATTCTTCTTAACCACCGTCTTGATCTCGGTGAGGGCTTGAAATACGCTACAACTTTCCTTTGGCAGGGCGGCGAAACATATGTTGACGTTCATACTCATAACCCCTCTACTGCGCCTCATCACAGAGCGTTTACTTTTACAAGAGGTGAGGTTGACGGACTTCAGCGTCTGACAGAAGACCACGGCGTTTGTCTTTCCTCCTGTATGGACAGATTTGAGGATGATCTTATTTATCAGGCGTTTAACAGATGCCTTATCCTTGCCCCCGAAATTTATGCCAATCCGTGGCTTTTACGTGATGACGAACACGCAAAACTCGCTCATATCTATAATCTTCATCGCAGGCTCCGCGATATTCTCGTTGAAGGTATTATCCTTCCCGAGGATATTTACGGCGTCAATGCCGTAAGCAGAGGTAACGCTGAAAGAAGAATTCTTTCTTTCGGTAATCCGAGTTGGAAAAAGAAAGATGTTAAAGTAACTCTTAACGAGGAGATCGGCCTTGAAAAATGCGATAGGGTTGCAGTTATCATTCATCATCCCTACACTCATAATCTCGGAACATATGAGTACGGACAGTCTGTAAATGTTACCGTTGATCCGTTCAGAGCCGTCCTTCTTGAAATATGCGATGCCAATGTTGCTCCCAAGCTTCTTTGCGATAAACCTCATCAGGTTATCGGCGAAAAAGACTATAAGATCGTTGATACTGAATATAACATCAAAAAGATCGGTGTTACCGCTTCCGTTCCTATCCCTGCAACAAATGCTGCAAGGCTTGCTGAGACCGCGCTCTTTACTATGGATAACGATTCTCTCGAACGTCGTTCTCTTCGCCGCGCAGGTCCGACCTCTATCCCTGAAGTTCAGAAAACAAGAGATTTCTTCTTTAATCAGAGAAACTATGTTTTCCGCGGCTGTGACAGCGAATTTGCGTTTGACGGCAAGAAAGATACTTTCTTTGACGGTACTTCTTTCTACCGTTGGGGCAATATGCGCCTTGACGGAGGCTGTCTGAGAGTTGACTTCGGCAAAGAATTCAATGCCGACAGAGTTGAGTTTGAATATTTTGTTCCCAATACTCCGACGATCGAATGTTCCGAAAATAAGGCTCCCGAAAAGATCGATATCTCCACCGATCTTCTCCGTTGGAGAACATTTAAGGATCAGAAGATCGATGTTGTCGAGGAAGAGACCGTAACAGTCGTTTCAAGCCATGCTGACGAAGTTTATCAGCTCGACGGCAAACGCTGTGTCCTTTCATTTGATATTAACGGCTCTGTTCGTTACCTTCGTATGCCCGAGCCTCTGAGCAGAATTTACCGTATTTCTCTTGTCAAAGACGGAAAGATCCTCAAACTCGAAAATCCCAGAGCTAACAACCTTATGCCGTCCATTGAAAAACGTCCCGTTATCGGCGCACAGAAGACTGTCGTCCGCATTAAACGTGAAGACTGGAAAGAGGGTTGCTATCTCTCGATTGCAATGGAGGGTGTTCACGGCGTTGACGGTGCATTCGTCGCCATGGAATGTATGGATAATCTTTACGCTGCGCCCGACCGCGCTCCGTCGTTTAAGTCGAACGTCTGGGAATGTTGTGTACGTAACGTTGACCGCAATTACACCTACTATATCCCCGTAACAAAAGAAATGCTTGACCGTGACCTCACCGTCTGGGTACTTCTCTTTGATAAGGATCATACCGATTTCGTTTCCGATATCTATCTTTGCGATCCTCTTAACTAAAATATTTTGAGAAAGGATTTTGCATCTATGGATGTTAAAAATAAAAAAACAGCAGGTGCGGATGAAAAAACTCCGTCACGTGCGCAGTATTTTTCATGGATAAACAGCACATTTGAAGGCTCTACCGAAGAGCAGACCCTTGCAAATCTCGAATATTTCCGCTGGATAAAGGATAACTACGGTATGCAGCTCGATATTTACGCTCTCGATGCCGGTAATCTTGACGGCAACGCAGGCACATATCAGACCCTTGACAGCGAAAAAATGAAGAGAAAATATCCCGACGGTTATAAAAATATCGGTAAAGTTGCCGCAGAAATAGGTACAAAGCTCGGTATGTGGTGCGGTCCCGACGGATTCGGGGATACCGAAGAAGAAGCAAATGCACGCCATGAGCTTATGGTCTCTCTTTGCCGTGATTATGAGTTTGGGCTTATAAAATTGGATGCTTGTTGTTCAAACTTACGTCCCGAAAAACGTCCCAACTTTGAACGTATGGCTGTTGAGTGCCGCGAATATAATCCCGATCTTATAATTCTTAACCATCGCATCGATCTCGGCGAATGCGAAAAATATGCCACTACTTTTCTTTGGCAGGGCGGTGAGACATATGTTGACGTTCATCAGGCGAACCCCTGTACTGCGCCTCACCACAGAGCATTTATCTTCTCAAGGGGCGAAGTTGACGACCTTAAACGTCTGACCGAGGACCACGGTACTTGTCTTTCGTCTTGTATGGATCGCTTTGAAGACGATCTTATCTATCAGGCGTTCAACAGATGTCTTATCCTTGCGCCTGAAATTTACGGCAATCCCTGGCTTTTGCGTGATGATGAACATGCAAAGCTCGCTCATATTTATAACCTTCACCGCAGACTTCGCGATATCCTCGTTGACGGTATGATCCTTCCCGAAGATATCTACGGGATCAACGCAGTAAGCCGTGGCAACGGTGAACGCAGAGTTCTTTCTTTCGGCAATCAGAGCTGGAATAAGAAAGATGTTAACGTAACTTTAAACGAAGAGATCGGTCTCGAAAAATGCGATAAAGTTGCGGTCATTATTCATCATCCCTATACTCATCTTCTCGGTGCTTACGATTACGGTCAGACCGTTGCAGTTACCGCAGATCCGTTCAGAGCAGTTCTTCTTGAGATCTGTGATGCAGAAAAAGCGCCTAAGCTTCTTTGCGATAAACCTCATCAGGTCATCGGACTTGACAGCTATAAGCTTGTCGATACCGAATACAATATCAAAAAGATCGGTACGACGGCTTCCGTCTCCGTTCCGTCCGATGCCGTAAAATATGCCGAAACAGTATTTTTCAGAACGGATAACGATTCTCTCGAAAAACGTTCGCTTCGCCGTGCAGGTCCGACTTCTATCCCCGAAGTTCAGAAATGCCGTGATATTTTCTTTAATCAGCCTAACTATCTTCTTCGCGGTTGCGACGGTGAGTTCGCTTTTGACGGCAAGAAAGATACGTTCTTTGACGGTGTTTCGTTCTACCGTTGGGGCGGCCTGCGTATAGACGGCGGCTGTCTGCGTGTTGACTTCGGCAAAGAATTTGAAGCCGATAGGGTAGAATTTGAGTATTTCGTTCCCTATCAAGCAACATATGAATGTTCCGAAAATAAAGCCCCCGAAAGCGTTTCCGTTTCTCCTGATCTTTCCGCATGGAGAACTTTTACCGACCGTAAAATAGATATAATCGAAAAAGAAACTGTCGGTGTTTGTCTGCACAGCACCGATGAGATCTATGATGTTGACGGTGACCGCTGCGTTCTTTCGTTCGATCTTTCCG
>CAJGDF010000053.1 GCA_904502105.1 uncultured Clostridia bacterium | reverse complement strand
GTGCAGAACTTATCGTTTCGCATCATCCAGTTATTTTTGATCCGTTAAAATCGGTTCTCTCAGGTTCTGTTGTTTATGATCTTTGCCGAAACGGTATCAGTGCTATTTGTGCTCATACAAATCTTGATGCTGCAACCGGCGGTGTTAACGATGTTCTTTGCTCGGCAATTGAACTTAAAAATATAGAAATATGGGAACCTGAAAATATCGGTAGGATAGGGTATACTGATATTTCTTTGTGTGATCTTGTTGCATTAACTGCTCGAAAATTAGGTATAAACAGTGTTAACTATATTGATTGTGGTAAATTATGCAATAAAGTTGCGGTAATAGGCGGTTCAGGCGGGTCTTATATTGATTATGCGATTGATTCAGGTGCTGATACTCTTATTACAGGTGAAATGAAACATGATCAATATATTTATGCAAAAAACAAAGGTTTAAACGTTATTGTTGCAGGTCATTTTGATACTGAATATTTGGTTATTCCTGTTCTTTCAACGATGATTTTTGAACGTTTTAACACTGTTCATGTTTCTGTTTTTCGTGAATCGGCTTATAAAACATATACTGCTTAACAAGAGGTGCAATCGCTTTGCATCTCTTGTTTTATCTGAATGTATCTGTGTCGAAAAATGTTGCGGTTATGGGAAAATTTGTATGTAAAATCATTATGCTTTACAGGTAAAATGTTCGTATGCGTGATAAAATTTCTATTTCAAGACTCGATTGCGTGATATAAATTTTACGCTTCACATTTCGTGTGTGTATAAAATGTAAAATCAAAATGTCATTTATTTAAAAAAACGCTTGGTTGTGGGATTTTTTGGTGTATTGACAAACATGCCGAAATATGGTATAATGTCAGTATGATATGTAAGTGATACACCTTTACAGATCAAATTATCACGTTCTGCTGAATAAAATTCCTATTTAAGAATATAATTGATATATGAGAAAGGATGGTGACCTGATGGCAGTAAAAAGAAAAATGAGCAAAAAAGATCTCAAAATTTACGGTCGTATTCTTACAGTTGCTCTTTTTGTTATTTTTACTATTGCATGTTTTTTTGTATATGATATTGTTCTTGTTGCAAAAACAGAGGATAATGATGAGCAATCCGATACCATTCCGGATGTTATAATTGAGGTTACTGATCCTGTTGAACCAAAGGAACCTGAAAAAATTGTTGTTAGTGATAAGGTTGTTTTTCTTGCACACCTTACTGCGGACAGAAAAGATTATACCTTTCCGTTCTATGTTAACGAAAATGCAACAGTCGGCTCTCTTCTTGAACGTGCAGGTGTTACAATTACAAAAGATGACTATATAAATAACGGTTATACTGTCGATACTCCTCTTTTTGAAGATATATATGTTGAAATTGGACGTATTGAATATAAAGAGGTCGTTGAAAAGGTTTCCATTCCGTTTGACACTGTTGAAATGCCCATGATATATTCTATTTGGAAAGGCGTTAAACTTAAAGATTCCGAAAAGGGTCAGAACGGTACCAAAGAAATTACCTACAGAGTTAAATATGTAGACGGAGTTGAAGTTAGTTCAACAAAGATAAGCGAAAAGGTTACCAAAAAACCTGTAACCGCAAAAAAATATGTTGACAGAACGGATCTTCTTGATCTCAGAAACGGTCCTCCTTCTGAATACATTACAGTTATCGATATAAATGCAACTGCATATACTTATATCGAAGAAGGCGGTATGGTAACGGCAACAGGTCATCCCACTCAGGTTGGCTATGTTGCGGTAGACTCTTCTGTTATTCCGCTTTATTCTAAACTTTATATTGTTCTTGATAATGGCTTTGTTTACGGTTATTGTACAGCTATGGACGTTGGTGGAGCAATTAAAGAAAATGATATAGACTTATTCCTGCCTAATGCTGAAGATATGAGAACATTTGGTGTTAAATCAGGTAAATGTTATATTATTTCTTACGGAAAAAGTAATTAGTCATAACCGAGAAAGAGCTGATACTCTTTCTCGGTTTTTATTTAATGGAGTTTATATATGGAAAAGAAAAATGTTCTCCTTATTGTTTGCGATGAAATGAGAGGTGACTGTCTCGGTATTTCAGGACATCCTGATGTTAAAACACCTTATCTTGATTCTCTTGCACTTAACGGAATTCGTTTTGATAATGCATACAGCGCATGTCCTTCTTGTATTGCCGCAAGAGCAGCGTTGCTTACAGGCATGTCTCAGGAACACACGGGCAGGGTAGGTTATCGCGACGGTATTCGTTGGGATTATAAACATACTCTTGCGGGTGAAATGACTAAGGCAGGTTATCAAACACAGTGCATAGGTAAGATGCATGTTCATCCACTTCGCAATTCTCTCGGCTTTGAGAATATCGAGCTTCATGACGGTTATCTTCACTATTACCGTAATTCTGAACGTCCATACTATGAAAATCAAAAGGTTGCAGATGATTATTTATGGTGGCTGAAAAACGAACTCGGACACGAAGTTGATATAACAGATACAGGCATAGAGTGTAATTCTTGGCTTGCACGTCCATGGATGTACGACGAAAAATATCATCCTACGAATTGGGTAACATCTCGATGTCTTGATTTTTTACGTAGAAGAGACCGGGATAAACCGTTTTTTTTGATGGCCTCTTATGTTCGTCCCCATGCACCTTATGATGCCCCTCAAGCATTCTGGGATATGTATGAAAACAAGGATCTTCGTGAACCTGTCATTGGTGATTGGGCAAAACCTATGGGTGCTTCATCCGTATATTACGATTCTCCTGAGGGCTGTTGTGATCCAGACCAGCGCCGAAGAGCCATGATCGGATACTATGCGTGTATTTCACATCTTGATAATCAAATAGGCAGACTTCTTGACGGACTTATTTTTGAAAATGTTTTATATAATACTCTGATAATATTTGTCTCTGATCACGGCGAATTACTGTTTGATCATAACACGTACAGAAAGAGTCGAGCTTATGAAGGATCTGCTAATATTCCGTTGATTGTTTCTGGGGCTGGCGTAAACAAAAGCGGCGTATGTCATACTGTTTGCGAGCTCAGAGATATTATGCCAACGATCCTTTCCGCTGTTGATGCAGATATACCCGATACTGTAGACGGTAAAAACATTCTTTCAAATGATTTTAAACGTGAATATATTCACGGGGAACATAGCGGTGGATCTATTGGAAATCATTATATTGTAACTGAGCATGATAAATTTATTTGGCTCACTCAATCGGGTGAAGAACAATATTTTGATCTTGATAATGATCCGACTGAACTTCATAATGCAATTTCCGATGAGATTTATACTGATAGAGTAAATTATTTAAGATCTTGTCTTATAAAAGAACTTATCGGTCGACCTGAGGGATTTACGGATGGTAAAAATCTTATCCCCGGAAGAGAGCAAAAAGCCTATCTTTTTGATTAGCTAACAAAATATTAACCCCCGATTTATGATCGGGGGTTATTTGTATAAAAAAAGACCTCTGAATTATCAGAGGTCTTGGTGGACGGTAAGGAGCTCGAATCCCTGACCCTTCGCACGTCAAGCGAATGCTCTACCAGCTGAGCTAACCGTCCGTATAGAACTGTTCTGTTGAACAGCCTAAATATTATACTATATTTTTATTTGTTTGTCAATATATTGACTGTGAATTTATTTTGACATACTTAAAGGCTTGCCAACCTTTTCAAGCAGCTTTTCTGCATTCTTGAACAGTATTTTTTCTGTCGTTTCGGGAGAAAGTCCGAGTTTTTCTATGTTTTTGAGCTCGTTTGTTGCAAACCACATCGGAAAATCCGATCCAAAAAGGAATTTATCTTCACCGTGTCGTTTTATTATCTCTCGTGCTTTATCAAAAGGAAGTTCAAAAAAAGCCGAAGATGTATCAAAATAATGATTTGTCTCAAGATATTCATCATTTATTTTGTCCCATTCACTGTAAGCACCAAAATGAGAAGCGATAACGATCAAATTAGGAAAAAGTTTTGATAGTTTAACAAATTTATCGGGATTTGTGTAGTTGTATCTTTTATCTCCTGCATGGAACATGATCGGTATCTTTTCGGCTTGTGCTTTTTCGTATACGGGAAAGATTCTCGGGTCATCTACAGCAAAACGCTGAAAATCATTATGGAACTTTATGCCTGTAATTCCGTTTTTTCTTATTCTGTCAACTTCGTCAACTGCATTTTCTGTTTCAACATGAATAGTTCCGAATGCGGTAAATTTATTGTCTGATGTTTTCATTGTTTCTATAAGAAAATCGTTTATGGGGCAAACCTGGCTTTTAACAGTTGCCGTTGAAAGCAAAAAACAATGTCTTACGCCGGCTTTCTGCATCTCTTCTTCGAGAAGATGACGAAGTCCTACACTTGCCATAGCAAGATCGTAAAAGTCTCCGATCGAAGCAGTTGCTTTTGCTGCTATTTTTTCTGGAAAGATATGTGTATGGACATCTATTATTTGTCCTTTGTATTCTGTCATTTATATTCCTCCGAATATACGTATGCAATCTTTCGCTTATTATACTACACTTGACTGAAAAAATCAAGTATTTTTGAGCTATAAATTGAAAAAGCTTTTACGGTGTAATTCCGCAAAAGCTTAGTTTTATTAATTATTGAGTAATACTTTTGTTCCGTGTTCTTTTAAATACTCGTGAGATATATCGGATTTTTCTCCGTATTCCAAGATTGAACGCAAAAAACCGATTGCCTGTTTCTTTTTGCAAATCAACTCAAAATATAAATAATATATGTTCGAAATACAGTAAATGTCTGTTGCGGTTATTATATCTTTATAGCTTTCAAACAATGTTCTGCAATCACATATGTCATCAAATGAGCTGAACGAGATTGTCTGACCGAACAGTTCTTCTTTTGTTTCGTCGCATGACAGTATTTTGGACAGAACGAGTGTGACCGAACCGTCGATGCTTTTTCTTGCTTCAACAAGAAGCTTCGCACCGTTGATATTGAACCCGATCTCTGTTTTTGCCCTTTCCATTATCGTTTCACATAACTTTCTTGTGTTGCAATCACTGTATGCCATTGATTCGTATGTAACCCCGTATTCTTCCTGGTCATCCGTATCAACAGTGACCTTTATTTTGTTTTCATCTAACTGCTCGATCAGCATATTCTCCTCCGTGTAAGCAGATTACTTTTATATTTATATTATATAAAATTTTTTAAGTTTTGACAATCCCAAAAAAAATGGAAATAATCAATATGTGTCCACGTGAATAACTTATGTTTCTGCAATAAAATTTATTGACTTTTTTTTATTAGTGTGATATAATATGAAATATATAGCTCTAATATTATAATTTATGTGTTTTACAGAAAAATGTGAGTTAATCTTTCCTGTTTTTCCAAAAATTAGATATAATATATTTAACAACAGATCCTAAATTATAATGAAAGGAATCAGTGATCGTTATATGAAAATTTCAACTATTAAAGAACTCCTTAATGCGAATGTTCTTTGCGGAGAAGATCTTCTTGATACACAGGTCTATTCTGCCTGCGGATCCGATATGATGAGTGACGTTCTTGCATTTGTTAAGGATCAGGCAGTTCTTTTGACAGGTCTTGTTAATCCTCAGGTCGTCAGAACCGCTGAGATGATGGATATTCGTTGTATCGTTTTTGTAAGGGGCAAAGTTCCCGATTCTATGATCGTTTCTCTCGCAAAAGAAAGCGATATAGTTGTTCTAACAACGGCAGAAAGAATGTTTCCTGCCTGCGGAAAACTTTATGAAAACGGTCTGGGCGGCACAAAGACTTTAAACTGAAACTTGAACGGGGGAGTATAAATGTCTGAAATATTGAAACTTCACTATGATGTTGATGGCGATAACTTTATGGCTGCAGGTGCAGCGTCATCCGATGTCAAAAGAGTCCTCCGTCAACTTGGTATTGATGCAAACGCAATAAGAAAAGCTGCTGTTGCTATGTATGAAGGCGAGATAAATATGGTAATTCATGCCGGTGGCGGCGTTGCAGATATTACAGTTGCAGATGACTATATAGAAATTGTTCTTGCCGATAAAGGCCCTGGTATTCCTGATGTTGAAAAAGCAATGCAGGAAGGTTGGTCTACGGCACCCGATAATATTCGTGCACTCGGCTTTGGTGCCGGTATGGGTCTTCCCAATATGAAAAAATATTCTGATGATATGAGAATAGATACCGAAGTTGGAGAAGGTACCACCATAACAATGCGTATAAATATCTGAATTATAATTAAATTGACCTTAAAGAACGGAGGGATTTGGTGTCTACTGTTTTCAGTCATTCGGTAACTCTTGACAAAGCAAAGTGTAAGGGTTGCATTAACTGTATGAAGCGTTGCCCAACGGAGGCTATTCGTGTCCGTAACGGTAAAGCTCACATAATAGAAGATCGCTGTATAGATTGCGGTGAATGTATACGCATTTGTCATAATCATGCGAAAAAAGCAGTCTACGACAGTTTTAATACGATTTACAATTATAAATATAAAGTTGCACTGCCCGCACCGTCTCTTTATGGACAGTTTAATAATCTTACCGATATAGATTATGTTCTTACCGGTCTTAAAATGATCGGTTTTGATGATGTCTGGGAGGTTTCACGTTCTGCGGAAATAATCTCGGATTTAACAAGAAAAATCCTTTCAAAGGAAAATATAAAGAAGCCTTGTATAAGCTCCGCTTGTCCTGCTGTTGAAAAGCTTATTGCAGTACGTTTTCCTAATCTTTGCGAAAATCTGCTTCCCGTTCTTGCTCCTGTTGAGATAGCGGCGAAGAAGGCGAGGGAGGAAGCCGTTGAAATAACCGGTTTTGATCCGAAAGAAATAGGTATTTTCTTTATTTCACCGTGTCCCGCAAAGGTTACTTCCGCCAAATATCCGATAGGTCATAATGAAATGCTGATAGATGGGGTACTTAGTGCAAGCGACGTTTACATGCGTCTTGTTCCTGCAATGGGGGATATAGCTGTTCCCCAACAGCTTTCTTCTTCAGGCCTTGTTGGCATCAGCTGGGCTTCTTCAGGCGGTGAATCCTCAGCACTGCTTCGAGATAAATATCTTGCTGCCGACGGTATTGAAAATGTTATAAAGGTCCTTGAAGAGCTTGAGGACGACAAACTTAACGGGCTTGAATTCATTGAACTAAACGCGTGTGCCGGCGGTTGTGTTGGTGGCGTTCTTAATGTTGAAAATCCTTTTGTTGCAAGAGCTAAAATACATACTCTGCGTAAATATCTTCCCGTATCTCTTAACCGTTTTGATCAAAGAGATAATTCTATCGATGATTTTATGTGGACAACAAAACTTGAATATACTCCTGTTTTCAGACTTGACGTGGACAGATCTGTTGCCCTTCGCAAATTGAAGGAGGTCCGTTCCATTCATGAAAATCTTCCGGGGTTAGACTGTGGTCTTTGCGGTGCTCCGACCTGCAGAGCTTTTGCTGAAGATGTTGTAAATGAAGAAATGTCTATTGACCAGTGTGTAAGAATGCAGCTGCAAGGAGGAAAATAATGTGAAATACGATAAACCTTTCTCTGTTAATGAACTGATTGATTCAGGAAATGTTAATGCATTATACGTGGAAGACGGAGAACGTCTGATAGAAGGCGGTTTTGCTACGGATTTATTGAGCCATGGGATAGGCAATGCTGCAAGCGGTGACGCATGGTTGACTGTTCTTTCAAATCCCAATATAATTGCACCTGCATCTATTGCTGATGTTACCTGTATAATCGTTTGTGACAGAACACCTGTTACGGATTCACTCAAACAAAAGTGCGAAGCGATGGGGATATCTCTTCTTTCTACTGATCTTCCGATTACCGATATGTCTGTGTATTTATATAAAATTCAAGCAGGTCTTCTGTGATGGAAAAAATCGAACTTCTTTACGATTTTCATATTCATTCATGTCTTTCTCCATGTGGGGATGACGAAATGACACCGCAGATGATCGTTGACTGTGCAATAGCCAAAGAACTCGATTGCATTGCTATAACAGATCATAATATTTCAGGCAATTGTGCTGCGGCAATTAAGTATGCTGAGGATAAAGATATCATAGTTCTTCCAGGTATGGAACTTCAAACTTCCGAGGATATTCACGTTGTTTGTCTTTTTGACGATCTTGATAATGCTCTTGATTTTGAATCATATGTCAGATCAACAATGCCTCCGATGAAGAACAACAGATCTGTGTTCGGAAATCAGATTTGTATTTTACCTGACGGTTCAACATATGAAGAAGAACAGATGCTTCTTGTCGGTTCCGGTATTCAACTATACGGACTTTACGAGCTCGTATCTGCTTACGGTGGAATTGCTATTCCTGCGCATATTGACAGGGATTCTTTTTCTGTCGGTTCTGTGTTAGGTGTTCTCGATCCTTATATGGGCTTTCCGATTGTTGAGGTATGGAAAGACTCAGCCCTTGCGGATGCTGTTTCTGTTCCGTATATACAGTCGTCAGATGCTCATAATATAGATATGTTTTTTGACAGAGAATATCATTCTCTTTTTGCTGATGAGAAAACTGTATCATCTGTTTTTAATGCTTTGAAAACTATGGGGCTGAAAATTGATTGAAATTATGAAAACAACACTTATCAATAAAGCAATGTCTGCAAGGGAATCAGCGTATGCTCCGTATTCGGGCTTTAAGGTTGGGGCTGCTCTTCTTTGTGATGACGGAACTGTTTATACGGGTTTCAATATAGAAAATATGAGTTATCCGGCTACAATGTGTGCTGAACGTGCAGCTTTGTATTCTGCTTTAACCCAAGGAAAAAGAAATTTTAAAGCAATTGCCGTTATCGGCTCGTCATCCGAACCGTGCTTTCCATGCGGGGTTTGCAGACAAGTTTTCGCGGAGTTTTGCGATAAAGATTTTATTTTTTATATCTGCTCCGAAGACGGCTCATGTGTTGAGAAAACATTTGAAGAAATTATGCCGTTTACTTTTTCTTATACCACAAAATAAATTAAGAGGTGCTTCATGCGCAACGTAAAAAATGCGAAGACAGACAAGGTTCTGTCCGATAAAAAATTGGCTTCTGTTTCCGCTGTTTCAACGGACTCCGATTCCAACGATCGCATTTCTTTAAAAACACAAAAAGATTTAAAGAATCAATATAAAAAGGCAGAAAGAATAAAACATCATTATTTTCGTACATTTTATTATTCTTTTGCGATAACATTTATTATTTTTGGTGCTCTTTCAATTGTTTATTTCATGTTTCAACAGGATAAAAATGTTTTTGGCTTTGCCGATAAGTATTATGATGAAGCCGTAATATCTCTTGAAGAAAAAGAGTATTCCAAGGCAGTTCAGTCTCTTACAGAATGTCTTGAATTTGATGCTGATCATGCCGAAGCAAGAATTCTTCTTGCC
>CAJGDF010000052.1 GCA_904502105.1 uncultured Clostridia bacterium | reverse complement strand
GAATTTGATAATCTTGCGATGGCGGGCCGTTGTATAAGTACTGATAGACAAACAAATTCCGCAATAAGAGTTAAAGCAAGTTGTATGGCAATGGGACAGGCTATCGGAACAGCATCTGCCATTGCTGTTAAAAACAATACAGTAATCAAAGATATTTCTATTGACGAGTTAAAAATGATCCTTTCGGATCAAGGTGCAATTGTTCCGGGCATTTCTGACGGAAAAGAATTTGATTTAAAGTAATTTCGTAATCAGTTTCAATTCTGAATGTATTTTCTTGACATGCATTGTAAATCGTGATATAATAACATCATAAATAATATTAACAGAATGTAGGTATAGACTATGAAAGCAGAATTAATAGAGAAAATCTTTGCTGATACAGCGTATGTTCGTATGGGTGGCAGCTCTGAAGAATTTCGTGCTGCTGAATATATTAAGAATATTTGTTCGGATCTCGGCCTTGATGCAGAATTGGAAGCATTCGAAGTTGATATGGCAACTGTACATGAAGCTGTTCTGACAGTTGACGGTAAAGAAATACCCTGTAAAGGCTACCGTTGTTCCGGATCAGCAGAGATTGAAGCACCTTTGTATTATTTAACTGAAGGTGACAGATACTCCCTTTCTCTTTGCCGAGGAAAAATTGTTCTTATTGACGGAACACTCGGTTATTGGAGATATCATGAGCTTCTTGATAACGGCGCACTTGGTTTTATTACGTATGACGGCAACGTTAATTTTGTTGATAACGATATCGATAACCGTGAACTTCGTACATATATTTCTAAAGGACAGAAAATTCCCGGTGTAAGCATAAATGCTAAAGATGCGGTTTCCCTCATCAACAACGACTCTAAAATTGCAAAAATAACATTAAAACAAGATGAATACAAAGGCGAATCTCATAATGTTATTGTTGATATTAAGGGTGAAATTGATGATATGATCGTTTTCACCGCACATTATGACAGTACATCTCTCTCTCAGGGTGCTTACGATAATATGTCCGGATGTATTGGTCTTATCGGAATGGCTGAATATTTTTCAAAAAATCCTCATCGTTACAGTTTGCGTTTTATTTTCTGTGGAAGTGAAGAAAGAGGTCTTCTCGGTTCAAAGGCTTACTGTGCAGCTCATGAAGATGAACTGAAAAATATTGCTCTTGTAATCAATCTTGATATGATAGGTTGTATTATGGGAAAGTTTGTTGCATGTGCAACATGTGAAAATTCACTTGTTAATTATATATCGTATATGGGTTTCGAACTCGGTTTTCAGGTGAAAGCTTATCAGGATGTATATTCAAGTGACTCCACTCCCTTTGCTGATAAAGGTGTTCCGGCAGTTTCATTTGCTCGTCTGGCAGGTGGAAATCTTGCACCTATTCATAACAGTTACGATACGGTTGCAGTTATGAAAACAAAACATATGCAGAAAGATATAGATTTTATAACAGCTTTCGCATCCCGAATGGCAAATTCCGTTCTTTGTCCTGTTTCACGCGAAATTCCTGATAATATCAAGGAAAAACTTGATGAATATCTTCTCAGAAAACGTAAGAAATAATAATTAAGGTTGTGTTTATATGTCTTGGTTATATTTATTGATAGCCGTACTTGCAGTATTGACTGTTTGCCTTATTTATAATGATTATAAAAATGGTAAGTTTTCAAAGAAAGCTTTTATTTCTGTTTGTATTCTTGAAACTGTTGCCGCTATAGGCTCGGTAATCTTATTCATTTTGTCGTTATAATTTTATTTTAACAAAGAAAGCGGTATTTATTATCGCTTTCTTTATTTGTTGACATATACTTTTGTTTGTGATATAATCAAAAGGAAATTTTATCAGGTTGATATTGAAAGGCACATTATGAAGCTTCTTGCAGATAAAAAAAGAACAATGGATATGACCGAAGGTAATATCCTTAAGATAATCATAACTTTTGCTGTTCCGTTATTTCTCGGTCAGTTGTTTCAACAGCTGTATAATACTGTAGACTCCTATGTTGTAGGTAATTATGTAAGCAATGCCGCTTTTGCTGCTGTCGGTAATACAGGTCCTATAATCAATACCCTTATAGGATTCTTTTCAGGTCTTGCAACAGGTGCAGGTGTTGTAATTTCACAGTATTTCGGTGCAAGGGATTACGAAAACGTCAAAAAAGCTGTTAATACAACAATAATTATGACTTTGATTTTGGGTGTTCTCTTTACGTTTATTGGCATTTCAATGGTTCCTTTTATGCTGAAACTAATGAAAACACCCGAAGAGGTTTTCGGTGAAGCATCTATTTATCTTACTGTGTATTTCTCGGGCGTCCTCGGTTTAATGCTTTATAATGTAGGCTCAGGTATTTTAAGAGCGGTAGGGGATTCTCGAAGACCTTTTATTTTTCTTGTTGTTTCTGCTTTGACAAACGTTGTTCTCGATTTGCTGTTTGTTCTTGTGTTTGATATGGGTGTTGCAGGGGTCGCCTACGCTACAATAATTGCACAGGGTCTTTCTGCTATACTTGTTATAATTGTTCTTGTTACATCAAAGGAATGTTATCGAATTTCTATTAAAGAATTTAATGGCTCATTTTCTATTCTGAAAAAGATAATTAAAGTTGGTCTTCCCGCATCTCTGCAAATGGCTGTTACATCCTTCTCTAACGTCTTTATTCAATCATATATAAACGCTTTCGGTGCAAATTTTATGTCCGGTTGGACAGCTTATGCGAAAATTGACCAGTTTGTGCTTCTTCCAATGATGAGTATTTCTATGGCTTCAACAACTTTTGTCGGTCAGAACCTCGGAAAAGGAAATATAAAGAGAGCAAGGCAGGGGGCAAATCTGTCATTGCTTATGTCCATTGTTTTTACAATTATACTTATGATTCCAGTGCTTATCTTTGCACCTGATCTTGTCAGATTTTTTAACGATGAAGCTGAAGAAGTTGTTATTTACGGGGCAGCGCTTTTACGTATACTTTCTCCGTTCTACGTTATGTGCTGCGTAAACCAAATATACTCGGGCGCACTTCGCGGAGCGGGAAAATCCACGATCCCAATGATAATAATGCTTTCAAGCTTTGTTGGATTCAGACAGCTTTATCTTGCTGTTGTATCTGCATTGTCCGATAATTATGTTTTCGTTGCTCTCGGTTACCCGGCAGGTTGGATCCTTTGCAGCTTACTTATGTTTATTTACTACTGCAAGAGTGACTGGGAAAAGAAAACTTTGATTGAAAAGAAAATATGAAATTGAAAGGACGAAGTCGAAACTTCGTCCTTTTTGTTATAAACAAAATAATTAACAGTTGCAATTATCCCTTTGAGCGGGTGGGAAAAATTCGTCATTGGGGAAATCCATGTTATTGAAGAGTGTACAGGGGTCATCATCGGTAGGACTGCAGCATTCTTTATGCGGAATACAGAAATCATAAGACGGGACGACGAGTTGTACTTCTCTCATTAGGCGTACAATTGAGAAAATTCCGAGTGTTGTATAGAGGTTATTTCCGTTACGTGCATCCTGAATAGGGCCGTCAAAGCAAGCGCATACAGGTTCGGGAATAGATGCTACATCACACTGGCAGCATCCGCAGGGAACACAGGCATCAACAATTTTAGCTGAAAGCATAATAGGGGGGACGACTTCAACGCTTGCTTTAGGCAGATTCGATCGCATCATAAAGTCTGTATCGTGCTTTGTCGGAACATAAAGTGAAGAATATATACTTGCGCCGCCTTCGCTGCCAAAGAGGATTACTCGTTTATCGTAAGATGCAAGCCCTTCAATCTTTGTCGGCCGTATCAGACCGGTGTAAAGATCGAAATAGGTTTTAAAGAAATATTTAATATCTAACGTGTAAAATCCTTTATTGAAAGGAAGGGCCTCAATATCTATATATGTCCAGAGAATTTCTGCAGACACCGGTTTAACGTTAACCGCACAATCCAACAGGGTCTGAGTTTGCGGTGTGACATAGACGCGAAGATCTGTCGCACAATCTTTATCTTTACATGAATCGTAGACTCTGTCTACATTTATACAAACGGTTTCGCGAGTGTTTTTATCGCAAACGTTTTCATTTTTTTGCATTTTATATTACCTCCGTAATTGGTTTACTACATTTTATTCGACTATATCCGAGAATGTGACAGCAGGTAGAGAAAATGCAAATTTTATGTTAAAATACGGCATGAAAAACGCTTTAAAATATGTTAAACTTATGTCCTAAATTGGACAATTTCGGTAAACATCAAAATAACAATTAAAAGATATTGCAAATATGCTGATTTTATGATAAAATAAATCGATTAATTTTAGGTAAAAGACTATTGTCTTGGAGGTTATTTATGCAATTTAACTCCTCTGCTTTTGTTATGCTGTTTTTACCGTTGATGTTGGTTATATACTATGCAACACCGTGTAAATACAAAAATCTCGCGCTCCTCGGCTCGAGTCTTGTTTTCTATGCATGGGGTGAACCTGTTTATTGTTTCATGCTCATAATCAGCCTTATAGTTAACCACATTTTCGGTAAATATATTGCTGAAAGCGAAGGCGGTAACAAAAAGCTGTTTTTAATTATTTCAATAATTTTTAATCTTGGTGTAGCCGCTATATTCAGATACTCCGCTTTTCTTTGCATTTCTCTTCGTGAATTTATCTCCCTTTTCTGGATGGGGCTCGGTTCGTTTGTTCCCGTTGTTGAATTCGGTTTGCCTTTCGGTGTTGCTGTTTATACTATTCAGGCTATTTCTCATAGCGTTGATATTTACAAAGGTGCGCCTCGAAGAGAGAGCTTTGTAGATACCGGCCTTTATCTCGCTTTCTTCCCGCAGCTTATCATGGGTCCCGCAATGAAATATAATTCCATGATTCCTCAGATTGAAAACAGAGACCATAATCTCAAGAATATTTCAGAAGGTCTTTTAAGATTTTCTATCGGTCTTATTAAAATAGTTCTTGTTGCAAACAACCTTAAACTTGTGGTAGATGGTATCTTTTCTCTTACAAAAACAAGTCTTTCCATCGCAATTTCGTGGACAGGTGTTATTTGCCTTGCTCTTCAGGTTATTTATGAGTTTACAGGTTATGTCGATATGGCTATCGGTCTTGCTCGTATGTTCGGTTTTGTTCTTCCGGAAGAATTCAATAATCCGTACGGTGCACGTTCTGTTACCGATTTTTGGACCAAACGTTGGAGAATCAGTATTTCCGAATGGTTTAAAGAGTATGTATATATTCCCCTTGGCGGTAACCGCAAGGTAGGCGATAATGAAAACAGCCGTATATGGGTTTATATTAATATGGGAATCACAATATTCCTCTGTGCTATTTGGCATAAGGCATCATGGGTTGCAATTCTCGTAGGTATTTATTTCGGTTTTTTCCTTATGATAGAAAAAACAAGAAGAGCACAGCGTATTAAGGAGAAATTCTCCGGCAAAGTAGGCAGGGTTCTCGGCAATATTTATGCTGTAGCTGTTGTTATTCTCGGCTGGATGATGCTTCGAGTTGATTCTGTATCTCAGCTTTGGACCTTCCTCAAGGCTATGGCAGGTTTCGGTTATATCAATACAAGAATGGGTATCAGAGAATTCTTTGATAATGAATCATTCATTATTTGTGTGATCGCTCTTGTTTTTGCCCTTCCTTTCACAAAAACACTTCTTTCAAAGCTTTATGCTAAAATTAAAGAAAAATTGCCTATGTTTGATAAGATTTTCCGTCCTGCTTATGCTGTAGTAGTTGCTCTTATTCTTGCATTCACTCTTCTTTCTCTTAATTCCGGAGAAAACGGTGTGTTTGAATATTTCCGTTATTAAGGAGGGGATAGATAATGTTTGAATTTTTAGAAAATCACGATATTGTTCTCAATAAGAAAAAACTTATAGAATTTGGCATTTTCATTGGTGTTTTTATTATTTCTACCGTTTTGATTTATTTCCTTGCGGTAAATCCTCTTTTAGGTGAAAATGCAGACGGTCTTACATATACCGTATCTCTTGATATTAAAACAACTGTCAGCGATACCTTCACACTGTATTATGATAACCAGTCAGGCAGCCGTTTTGACGATCTTAATAAGCAGACCGTTTCCGTTAAAGGTCAGAATGCTTTTCAGACAGTAACTTTTGAAGTTCCTGCAGATCGTATTTCTTTTCTTAAGTTTTCTCTCGGTACACAGAGAAATGTATCTTTTGCTATCAGAAGCATTAATATCGAATCATTTTCCCGCGAGTTGAAATTAACATACGATAAGATCGGTTCTGTATTTGATATCGTTTCTCAGATGTCCAATTTTACCGACAGAGATGGTTATGCTGCTATTAAAGCAACAAAGATCGGTTCTTATTTCACAAACTCTCAGCCTATAAATGTAACAAACGGTCGCCCGACTCTTGTTATAATATCTTCAGCTTTAGCTCTTGCGATAATGTTCGGTATACTTTTGATTGTTAAGATGATCAAAGGTGATGTTAAAAATTGGTACTTAACACCGGAATTTATTCTCTATGCTCTTTTTGTAGCTGCTTTTGCTCTTATTCTTTTGTTTGGTTTAGGTATTGCTCCTTCCGGAACGTCCGACTATTTTATAAAGACGATAGCTGTTTTGATAATATTTGTTCTTTGCGTTATAATAAGCATTATCAGATTTGTTAAATCAAAACAAAAAGCAAATATATCCGAAATAATTACAGTTGCGTCTATCGGACTTGTTATCAGTGCCTCTATTCTTTCAGGTGTTTTCTTTGCATCAGATCTTCCCGAAGATTATCAGGCGCCTGATTTTAAAATTGCACGTTTTATGCAGTATTCCGATGAGGCTGTTGACCAGTTTGAAAATCAGTATCCTCTGAATACGTTGCTTTCAACATCATATTCAAATCTTAAAACATTTCTTTTTGCTGATTCTCAGTATGAAGATGTTGTTATCGGTAAAAATAACTGGCTTTTCAGTGTTGATGAACTTACAACATATAAGAGAATGAATTCTTTTACTAAAGAAAATCTTATAAGTATCAAAGATACTCTTCTCGGTTACGAGAAAATTCTCAATGCACAGGGTATCAGTATGTATGTGCTGATCATTCCCGACAAGAGTGCTGTTTATGAAAATATGATGCCTTCTTCTGTAAGAAGAATGGACAGAGAAGATCGTCTTACCCAGGTTTATGACTATCTCTGGAAATATTCTGATATGAATATTGTTGAAATCAGAGATCAGCTTATGTCTGCGGCGTACGATAGAGATGTTTTCTTCAAAACAGATAATTATCTTAACAGTTACGGTGCGTTTACAACAACAAATCTTCTTCTTGCTGAAATTGCAGCAAATGATGAAACTATCGAAACTCTTGATCTTGATTCCTACGAAATTGAAGTTGCTGAAACTAAGATGAAGAGTCTTGCGATGCTCATGGGTTACGGTGACAGTTATAAAGAATACGATTATTCTTTCAAAAAATCAAGAAAGAATAATGTTCAGATAACAACTGCTCAGGTCAATCCCTTCAAGTCAAACAGTGAAACAATAACTCCTGTTATCCCTGATGTGAATATGCTTTTCGGTAACGGTGTTATCGAGGAACTTACAGAGAAAAATGAAATGTACCGTACCGAAAATTATATAAACACAACAAATAAAAATGCATTGAATGATAAGCATGTTGTTGTTATTCATGATGAGGCTCTCGTTACCGCAATACCCTTTATCTCAGAGGCATTCAGCAATGTAAGTTTTATTCTTAATGATGGTGAATGGACAACAAGAGAGCTTATAAATGAAGCCCCCGATATCGTTGTATTTGAAATATCCGAAAAATACCTCTCCAACCTTATTCAGTAAGGTTGGAGGGCAACCTTTTATTAAAGCAAAAAGGAGAAATTAAAAAATGGTCTATTTTATGATGGCAAACGGCTTTGAAGAGGCCGAAGCACTTGTTCCTTTTGATATTTTAACAAGATGCGGACTTGACTGCAAACTTGTTTCATTTTCAACCGACAATGTTGTTGAAGGTGCTCATGGAATTAAGGTAATATGTGATATCAATGTTGATTCATTGGATTTAACAAATGCGGAATGTGTTGTTTTTCCCGGTGGTGGGCTCGGCACCGAAAATCTTGATAAATCAGATAAAACAGATTATATTTTGAAATATGCAACAGATAATGATCTCCTTATTGGTGCAATATGCGCTGCTCCGTCAATTCTCGGTAAAAGAGGTCTGCTTAAAGGTTTAAAAGCAACATGTTATCCCGGATTTGAAGAATATCTTTTAGGTGCAGACGTGATCAACGAACGCATTGCTTGTAACGAAAAAATAATAACAGCAAAAGGTGCAGGTGCTGCTTATGAATTTGGCTATGCTTTAGCTTCTTCATTAAAAGACAGCAATATTGCACAAACAGTTAAAGAGAAAATTTACTAAATTATGGATATAAGAACTTATAAAAACGAACTTCGCGCACAGTATTCTGAAAAAAGAAAAGCTTTGTCTTTACAGGAAAAAAGCAAACTCGATGAAAGCATAACAAAAAGATTTCTTAATATGCTATCATACAGATATGCAAACCAGATTTTGTTTTATGCTTCTACCGATACCGAAATTTCAACATTTGATATTTTTGAAAAAGCATTAAAAGCCGGAAAATCATGTTATTTTCCGAAGTGTTATGAAAATTCTCAAATGTCTTTTTATAAAGTTAATTCTCCCGATGAACTTGTCAGTGATGCATTTAACATTAAAGCTCCGATGAATGAGACTGAAATATATAAACCCCAGCCTTCGGATATTATAATTGTACCTGCAATGGCTTATGACTCAAAAGGTTTTCGTCTCGGATACGGAAAAGGTTTCTATGATCGTTTTTTACCTGATTTCCTGGGTACTAAAATTGGTTTATGTTATTCATCTTTTATGGCTGAATCTTTACCGAGAGGCAGATACGATATTTCCGTTGATATTATTGTTACGGAAAAAAAGGTTATATCTTTATGAAACGAATTGTATTAACGGCCGGTGTCTGTACTGTTGTTGCGATAGTCTTGAAAACCGTTTCATTTTTTGATTTTTCAAACAGAGAGATTGTTTATACTGCATTGAGTATTGGACTTTTTATTTTAGGAAGTCTTTTTTTGAAATTGACAAGTCCTAAAATGTCAAGGAAAAGATTTTTCAGACTTCAATTCTTTCAAAACGATGATTTTAAGTTGTTATGGCATATGACTTTTCTTGTTATATCCGGAGGTTTTTTAATCAACCTTTTGACTATTACGGTTTTAGATCTGTTTGGTACAACAGTTCCGAACAGTTCTTTTGCGATGTTTGATTCTGAAAATATGTGGCTATCTGTTGTAACAGTAGCTGTTGTTCCGGCAATATTTGAAGAATTGTTTTTCAGAGGTGCTGTGTTGTCTGCACTGTCTACTGAACGTACTATTATGGCAATTTTAGTTTCTTCTGTTTTTTTTGCCGCTGTTCACGGTTCAATTTATTATTTTGTGAGTAATTTTTTTGCAGGAATTATTTTCACTTTAATGGTATATATAACAGGTTCT
>CAJGDF010000051.1 GCA_904502105.1 uncultured Clostridia bacterium | reverse complement strand
TTCGTAAACGCAAATGCCCATGGCTATCAGGATTTTCTTGATTATGGGAAGCTGCGTCGCAAGTTCATCGGGCATACCTTTTCTTCCTGCTTTGTAGCCTTCGTACAGATTGTGCCTGAATGTCTTTGCTTTGAGGTCAAATGCGACCCCAACTGCATCCGGACGGTCTTCATCAAGATGACGGAAAAGTATAGTCAAAAAGCCGTAAACAGCATTTGTTGGAATGCCCGAGGAAGTGGTCAACGGACGTATTCCGTAAAAAGCTCTGTTTAAAATACTGTTGCCGTCCAACATCATTATTGTCGTTTTAGACATATTTTCTGCCATAATAGCCTCCGAAGGGGAAATTTCCTGTTAAGTATATCATACTACACACCAAAAATCAATACTGTAAGCCTTGATTTTGCCGTATTTTTTGAGGTTGACTATCTTTTTTGTGCAAAATGACGAAAAGATTTTTTCTCCGTGATAAAACATTTACACCCCGTTTTACAAATATTTCTCTGTAAATTGTTGACAACACACTTTATATATAGTATAATGGTGGTGCGCAGGTGGATAAATGTGCATTTTTGGGGTGGAAAAGTCCACGGTAAAAGCAAAATGGTGGAGAAAGGAGCGCACGACCTATGGAAAACGAAGAAATCAGACCCGTAGAAGAAACATCTGCAGAAGATGATCTTTTTGTCGGCGCTATGAACCTTATCGGTAACTACCGACACACCATGGACGCTAAAGGAAGAGTTTTTCTTCCCGCAAAATTCCGCGAAACAGTCGGTAATGCCGTTTATATGACAAAAGGCTCCGATAACTGTATTTTCGTTTTCTCTGAGAAAAGATGGTATGCTTTTGCTAAAGAGATCGCATCAAAAACGATCGGCAAGGGCGGCGCTTCTCAAAGAGCCATTCTCGGTAATGCGTGCCGTTCCGAGATCGACCCCCAGGGCAGAATTACGGTTTCTCAAAATCTCCGTAAGTTTGCAGACCTTATGAAGGATGTAGTTGTTGTCGGCGCTATGACCCGTATCGAAATATGGAATGCCGAAAGATGGGATTCTTACGATACAGAAAACGACGACGATATCCTTGCTGCATTTGAAGAATTGGGTATTTAACGATGGCAGGCTTTTCTCATATTTCAGTTCTTTTTAAAGAAACGATCGATTCACTTAATATAAAACCCGACGGTGTGTATGCCGACGGTACTGCAGGCGGCGGCGGACATTCGTTCGCAATAGGTTCACATCTTTCCGAGAACGGTCTTCTGGTTTGCACAGACCGAGACACGGAAGCAATAGCTGCTTGCACCGCAAGACTTGAACCTCTTACCTGTAAAAAAGAAATATATCATGCTGAATTCAGAACTCTTCCCGAGATCCTCGAAAAAAGAGGAATCAAGCTTGACGGCTTGCTGCTTGACCTCGGCGTTTCTTCCCATCAGCTTGATTCTGCCGAGCGCGGCTTTTCTTATATGAATGATGCACCTCTCGATATGCGAATGAACAGAGACGATGCATTTACGGCGGCTGATCTCATCAATACTTATTCCGAACAGGAGCTTGCCCGAATATTTTTCGAGTACGGTGAAGAACGTTGGTCCCGCCCGATAGCAAAGAAAATTGTGACAGTACGTCAGTCATCACCTATAAACACAACACTTGAACTTGTGGATGTTATAAAATCCGCAATGCCCAAAAAAGCGCTTAACGAAGCTCAGCATCCTGCGAAACGTGTCTTCCAGGCAATAAGGATCGCAGTAAATCAGGAGCTTTCGCAGGTAAGCGATATTCTTTCCGATATTATCCCGTCTATGAATCCGGGCGGAAGAATAGCAGTTATTACATTCCATTCTCTTGAAGACAGAATAGTAAAAACTGCATTTGCTTCAGCGGAAAATCCCTGTACATGCCCTCCGAACTTCCCCGTATGTGTATGCGGAAAAACAAGTCTCGGTAAGGTGTTAACAAAGAAACCCATTATTCCTTCCGATGAAGAAATGGAATCAAACCCCAGAGCAAGAAGCTCAAAATTAAGAGTATTCGAAGTTAAATAACTATTATAAATGAAAGGACGGATCAAGCAAGATGGAAAAAGTTGATAAGAAAAAGAATTTCGATATAACTATTGCGATCCTTATCCTTATTATAATAGCGGTCGGTGTAATGAGCGTTATGTGCTGTATTTCTCAGTACGAAAAGAATTACCGTCTTAAGCTTCTTAATAACGAACTTGCATTCGAACAAAACGAAGGAGAACTTCTCCGCATCGAATACGAAAAGAGAACGAACTACCGTAATGTTGAAGATTACGTTGTAAATCGTCTCGGAATGACAAAGATTAACAGTTACCAGATTGAATATATCGTCAGCAACAACACAAACCAAACACTATTGATCTCTGCAGAGGAGGACAATGCGGGTATCTTCTCCCGTATTTCGAGAGCTTTTTCCGTTGCATTGGAATATTTCAAATAACGGAAGCATACTTATTACTATATGTCCTCATACGACAATTCCGGAAGATCTCTCCTCTGTTGTTTTTAAGTCCCTTAACACACAACACACACAACAAAGGGACTCCGCCACCGATTTCGGTGGATTTCAAATGCCTCTCATGTTTTTGCAATGCGGGAAGATGATAAAGGCATTTCATTAGAATATTTGCGTTTTGCTTTTATAGAGTATCTCCAAAAAAATCGAGGGTCACGCAAGTGACCCTTGCTTTTTCAAATCCTTTAATTTGTTACGTATTTATTATTGTCCGAAATCGGGAAAGGAAGCTTGTTAAACGAAGCTAAGGTAAAGAATATGGCTCAACGTCCTTCAAGAGATATGGTTATTTCGTATATTGCTGTCGGATGTATTTTTTGTTTATGTTTTTTAGGTCTAATAGGAAGATTCTTTTATTTACAAATAATAGAACATGATAAATATGAACGTTTAGCTGTCGATCAGCAAACAAGCGATATAGCTATTCAGGCAAAAAGAGGGTCTATAATAGACCGAAACGGAAATGAACTTGCTATTTCCGCAACTGCCTATCTTGTTACGATGAAGCCTGTTTCTTTTAAGAGTGATGCCGATAGAGAACTGCTTGCATCAAATCTCTCCAGGATTTTAAATATTGATTATGATAAGCTTCTGGAAAAGACAAAAAGAGATGTAAGATATGTTGAGATCGTTCGCGGTATCGAAAAAGATGAAGCTGATGCTGTCAGTGAATTTATTTCGGATAATAAAGATCTTGTTGAGGTCGTAACAATAACAGAAACGGCAAAAAGATATTATCCTCACGGCAATCTTCTTTCCACTGTTCTCGGATTTGTCGGAACAGATAATCAGGGACTTGAAGGTCTTGAATATCTTTACGACAGTTACCTTAAAGGTTCAAACGGTAAAATAATAACCTCAAACAATGCTCTCGGCACAAGTATGCCTTTCGAATATGAACAGTATGTCAGTGCGGAAGACGGATATAACGTAAAACTTACTATCGATATCGAAATGCAGTATTTCCTCGAAAAACATATTCAGAATACACGTGTTGAGCATAACGTTCAGAACCGTGTTGCGGCAAGTATAATGGATGTTAAAACAGGCGAAATACTTGCAATGTCCACCAAGCCCGACTATGACCCGAATGATCCGTTTACGATTGACGACGAAATCATCCTGAACACTCTTTCGGAATATCTCGATGAGATGGGCAGTGTTACAGATGAATACGTTTCCGCATATAACACAACACTTGCGGAGCTCAGAACAAATAAGTTTGTTGTTGAACAGTATGACCCCGGTTCTACATTTAAAATATTCACAGCTGCAATGGCGCTCGAAGAAAATCTTCCCATACTGAAGAACACCTTTAACTGCACAGGTTCTATCCAAAAGGGTGTTATAACGTATCACTGCCATAAGAGAACAGGTCACGGTATTGAGGATTTCAGAGATGCCATGGCAAACTCCTGCAACCCTATTTTTATTCAGGTTGCGGAAAAGATAGGTATTGAACGTTTCTATAATTATATAACAATTTTCGGTCTCCGTGAAAAAACAGGTGTCGGTCTTCCGGGCGAGGTTGCGGGTATTCACCATGCGCTTTCTTCTATGACAGACTATAACCTTTATTCGTCTTCTTTCGGTCAGACTTTTAAGATTACAGGTATGCAGCTTATTGCAGGCGTAAGTGCTATTGCAAACGGCGGTACTTATATGAAACCGTATATCGTTAAAGAAATAACAGACTCAAAGGGTAATGTTATTCTTTCAAATGAACCTACACCCGTCAGAGAGGTCGTTTCTCAGAAAACAGCCGAATCTCTTTGGGAAATGCTTGAATATACCGTTGAAAAAGGTAAAACAGGTTATCTCAAAGGTTACAGAATTGCAGGTAAAACAGGTACATCACAGAAGGTTTCAAACGGTACATACGAAAACAGTAAAAAGATCGCTTCTTTTATCTGTTTTGCTCCTGCTGACGATCCTCAGATATGTGTTCTCGTTATCGTAGACGAACCTGACAGTGAACAGATCTACGGTTCGTATATCGCAGCTCCTCTCGGCAGAGATATTATGGAGGACTGTATGAAACATCTTAATATCGAACCCGATTACGGTGACGGTACAACAAATGCATCTTATTCTGTCCCCGATCTTGTCGGCTATGACAGCTCTGATGCTGTTTCCATGCTTGCCAACAGCTCTTTCTCAGCAAAAATCATTGGCGGCGACGGTATCGTAAGTTATCAGCTCCCCTCAAAGAATACAAATCTTCCCGAAGGTGGTACGGTTATCCTTTACACTAATGAAACGGAATTTGAACGTAAAACCGTTGTTCCCGATCTTTTAGGTAAAACTGCCGCGGATTGCAATGAGGCACTTATTGGTGCTGATCTTAATATTAAAGTAAAAGGCGTAAATATTAATTATCCTGATGTTGTTGCAGTGTCTCAGTCGCCCGCTGCAGGAGAAAAGGTCGATAAAGCGACTGTTGTTACTGTAACATTTGAATAAATAAAATCGGAGGTCCGTTTGCGTTTAAAACACGTATTTCAGGACGTCGAATATAACGGAAGTTTAAATTTAAAAGAAGATATTGAAATTTCAAATGTAACGTCCGATATTTCGGATGTATGTCCGGGCTCGGTATTCGTTGCTGTAAAAGGCGGATCTTTTGACGGACATTCCGTTTTGAATAAGGCTTTTGAACGTGGTGCGGCATGTGCTGTTGTTGAAAATGATATTGAAGATTTTAACGGCAGATGTGTAAAGGTTGATAGCAGTCGGAAAGCACTTTCATTACTTTGTTCAAACATAAACGGACGGCCTGCTGAAAAGCTTACACTTATCGGTGTTACCGGAACAAACGGAAAAACGACCACCTGCCATATGATCCAGCGTATTCTTTCCGAAAACGGAATTCGCTGCGGTATTATCGGAACTGTTGAATCTTTCCGTGAAAACAACAGGGGAGTTGTTGTTCGTGAACAAACGGGTTTTACGACTCCGCGTCCCGAGATCCTTTTTTCTCTTCTCCGTAAAATCTGCGAATGCGGATGTACACATGCAGTGATGGAGGTATCATCTCAGGCATTGAGTCAGGACCGTGTTTTCGGTATTAAATTTGATCTTGGTGTTTTTACAAATCTTTCGGTTGATCATCTTGATTACCATGGCGATATGCAGTCTTATCAGGATGCAAAATTGAAGCTTTTTTATCAGTCAAGTCAAAAGCTTGCAAATGCAGACAGTGATTATTCGTCCCGTTTTGTCTCAATGGCAAAAACTTATTCTGTTTATGCCAAATCTGATTTTTATATCGAAAATGTCAGTGTAACATCTGTCGGAAGTACGTATGATCTATGTTTTAACGGTAAAAAATATCCGGTCGTTCTTTCTGTTACAGGTCTGTTTAATGTTTATAATTCTCTTGCGGCCATAAGTTCGGCTGTTATGCTCGGAATTCCTTGTGATAATGCTGTAAGTGCGGTCAGAACATTTAACGGTGTATTAGGCAGAATGGAAAAGGTTGAGATCAATAAACCTTATTCGGTTTATATTGATTTTGCTCATACCCCTGACGGATTGCTTAATCTGCTTGTTTGTATGAGATCGTTCGTAAAAGGTAAGATAATCCTTGTTTTCGGATGCGGCGGCAACAGAGACAGATCCAAACGCCCCGTTATGGGAAAAATAGCAGTTGAAAACGCTGATACCGTTATAATAACATCCGATAATCCACGAAACGAAGAACCTGAAGCTATAATATGCGATATCGTTTCCGGTGTCGGAGAAAATAAAAATTATATAATTGAATGTAATAGAGAAAAGGCCATAAATTTAGCCTTATCTCTTGCAAAAGAAAATGATGCGGTAGTTCTTGCAGGTAAAGGACATGAGCCGTATCAGGAAATTAAAGGAATAAAATATCCGTTTGACGAAAGAAAGATCGTCATCGGTTCTGTGTAAGATAAAAAATACCATTCGTTGGGAAAAGAGGCTATTATAATGAAACTTTCGGATATTCAGACTATTGTCGGCGGTGAATTGATAGGGGGGGATACAGAGTTTTGCGGCTCTGCTTATGATTCCCGAGAGGTTTTCCCCGGCTGTCTTTTCGTATGCCTTCCCGGCGAACGTACTGACGGACACAACTATATAAACAATGCTGCCGAAAAAGGTGCGGTATGTGCAATATGTCAAAGAAAAATTGAATCGCGTATCCCGTATCTGCTTGTTGACGATTCATTGGACGCTTTTCAGAAAGCTGCAAATCTGTATAAAAAGTCGGTAAATATCCCGACTGTTGCCGTTACCGGAAGTGTTGGCAAAACAACAACCAAAGAGTTTGCCGCAGCCGTTCTTTCATCTAAATATAATGTTTATAAAACAGACGGCAACAAAAACAGTACGATCGGGCTTCCCGCCACAGTTCTGAATATGCCCAAAGATAAAGAGGCATGTGTTTTTGAGATGGGTATGAGCGGCTTCGGAGAGATCAGCGTTATGTCTAAAACCGCATGCCCCGATATTGCAATCGTTTCAAATATCGGTTTTTCACATATAGAATATCTCGGCAGTCGTGAAAATATAATGAAGGCAAAGCTTGAGATCGTTGACGGAATGAATAAAGACGGTGTTCTTATTGTCAACGGTGACGATGAATATCTCTCTAAGCTTGATCCAAAAGCGTTTGAACAGAAAATACTGTTTTTCGGTATCGGCAACAAAAATGCGGATTACCGCGCAGAAGATATTCTTTTTTCTGACGGACTTTGCAGATTTTTTGCTGTAACACCGAACGGAGTTTTGTCTGTAAGAATACCGACCGAGGGTCTTCATAATGTCTATAATGCTCTTTCCGCAATAGCAGTTGGGCAGACTCTCGGTTTAACAACAGAACAGATAAAGGAAGGGCTTTTGAATTTTAAAAATGCTCCCCTCCGTCAAAATATTTATGATCTCAACGGTATGACTGTTATCGAGGACTGTTATAATGCAAGTCCCGATTCGGTTGCGGCTGCGATAAATGTTTTACGTGCAAAAAACGGCAGGAAAATTGCAGTGCTCGGTGATATGCTCGAACTCGGTGAACGTTCCGAAGAGCTTCATGAAATGACAGGCAGCAAGCTCCTTGGCGCAGATATTCTTATTGCATATGGATCATTTGCCGAAAATTATAAAAAAGGCGCAGAAAAGGCAGGCTTGTCTTCAGAAAAGATATTTACGTGCAAAACAACAGACGAAGCCGCGCAGATCGTTAAATCAATATCTCAAAAGGGCGATGTCCTCCTCTTTAAAGCGAGCAGGGGAATGCATGCCGAAGAAATAATAGCTCAGTTAAAAAATTAAAGGCAGTAAAAAGAAAGGAAACATAATATGAATATTCCTGTTCCCGTAATTGCCGCGTTTGTTGCGGCTCTTGTTTGCGTTTTGATCGCAACTCCCATCGTTATTCCTTTTTTACGTAAACTCAAGGCAGGTCAGCAGATCATTCAGGATATGGGCCCGACATGGCATCAGTCAAAACAGGGTACTCCCACTATGGGCGGTCTCATTTTTATGGGTGCTGTTCTTGTTTCATATCTCATTTTTGCTTTTGAATATTATACATCGGGCGTTAATCCCGCGAGCGGAGCAGCTATTCCGTCTACCGGTATTACTTGTCTTATAACATCCGTTATTCTTGCTCTCATGGGCTTTTCCGATGACTTTATCAAGATCAAAAAGAAAAATAACGCAGGACTTTCCGAAATTCAGAAGATAATCCTTCAGTTCCTCATTTCTGCTGCATTTCTTATTTTTAACGCTATCCGAACCGGCGGTTCAACTGTTCTTTCATTCGATTTCCCGTTTTTTGTTGATGCGATCGGCGGTTGGCAGATAGATCTCGGGATTTTCTGGTATGTCCTTGCGATGATCGTTATGGTTGGTTTTACAAATGCCGTAAATATCACAGACGGTCTCGACGGACTCTGCACGAGCGTTACTATCCCCGTAGCGATTTTCTTTGTTGTTGTTTCCGCTATTCGCGGTGCATACGATATTACCGTGCTTTCAATTGCGCTTGCAGGCGCTCTTATCGGTTTTCTCATTTTTAACTGGCATCCCTGTAAGATCATGATGGGTGACACAGGCTCAATGTTCCTCGGCGGTATGATAACAACTATTGCTTTCTCTCTTGATATGCCGCTTGTTTTGCTTGTTGTCGGAATCGTTTATTTTATTGAAACATTCTCTGTTATCATTCAGCGTACTTATTTTAAGCTTACACACGGTAAACGTCTCTTTAAAATGACTCCCATCCATCACAGCTTCGAAATGTCCGGATGGAGCGAAGAAAAGATATGCTTCCTTTTCTCCGGAATAACGGTCGTTGCGTGCGTTATTGCCGCTCTGTTTTCTATTTAAAAGGATTTAGTCTATGACATCAACAAATCACAGTCCTCTGGAAAATAAAAACCATTTTGAAAAAAAGGGAAAAATGAAACCTCTTGATTTCCCTTTCCTTCTTACTGTACTGCTTCTTCTTTTTATTGGTGTTATGATGCTTTTTTCCGCAGGTTATGCGGCATCTCTTTCCAAAACAGGAGATAGCTACTTCTTTATTCGCCGTCAGATAATCTGGTCTTTTGCGGGTCTTGCTATGATGGCATTTGCATCTGTACTTACACCAAAGTTTTATACAAGATTTATTCCCCTTTTTTACTGGGTATGTATCGGTCTTCTCATACTTGTTCTTATTATTGGTCCCGACGCCGAAAAACGTTGGATCTATATCGGTTCTTTTCAGTTCCAGCCGTCTGAATTTGCAAAACTCGCTACCGTAATGATGATGGCGAGGTATATGAAGATTCATAGGGATGAGATGCATACATGGATTAAAGGCTTTCTGATCCCGTGCGGACTGTTTCTGCTTCCCTGCGGTCTTGTTGCCGTTGAAACACATCTTTCCGGCGCTATTATTATTCTCGGCGTTGGATTTATAATGTATTTTGTCGGCGGTAAGCATAAGGGTTTCTGTATTCTTCTTGCTGCACTTGGTGTCCTTGCATTGCTTGTTCTTGCTT
>CAJGDF010000050.1 GCA_904502105.1 uncultured Clostridia bacterium | reverse complement strand
TTTTGGTATGGCGATGTTTCTTTCCGCAAAATATTTCTGCGCATCCTCCGAAAGTAAGCCGCCGCAAGGCTTTTTTGAATTTTCGTATATCAATGCAACGGAGAAATCTTTTGCCGCCTCTTTTGCAAAGACGGCTCCCGCAGGCCCACCGCCTATAACTGTAATGTCAACTTTTAACATATCTCAAGTTCATCTCTTGTCGGAAATTCAGGGAATTTTGCAGCAGGCAGTGTCTGATACCAGAATGCAACAGACGCAATATCGTCTTGAAGCGGAAGATATCTGCCGCCGCTTCTCCAACCGAGAGCCTGTATGGTAACTTTCAGATCATTCTCAAATCTGATCGGATCTGTTATATGCCAGCGGTACATTGAAAATCTCTGCTGTGAATTATACAATCCGTCAGGTGCGTAAGCCATCATTCCGCAGTAGGGCGTTGTGTATGACTGATACTTTCCGCCTATATCGAAATTGTAGGAGCCTCCGAAATAGTCTTCTGTTCCGGTGCCGCAAATAGTCGGGAACTCTTTATCTCCATCCATGAAGAATTTTATTTCTCCTTCGCCCCACCAGCCGCAGCTGTTAACACCCCATGCCATATACGTGCCGACATAATGACCTTTGCCTTTAATTCCATCAACAATGGTATAATCTTCTTTGTAGGGCAGGGGATTCGTTCTTCTGAACTGAGCATGAAAATATGCACAGTCATCGGGAACTTCCGTTAAAGTGTATGTTATCTGATAATATAAATAGGCGTCATCAAATCCGACATTTTCCATTGTTATTCTGCATTTTTTTCTGAAAGGCATTTCCCAATAACAATTCATACCTGTCTTCGGTGTTCTGCATACCGCAAGTGACGAAACATTTGCGTTTGGATGAGTGTATGCATCAGCAAAAAAGTCTGCCATGGGACATTCGACAGAGGGATTTTCATTGTCGTCCCAATAAATGCGCATGATAATAAATCTGCAATATGTAGGACCCGCCATCCACATATGCTGGATGGCACCTGAACCGTCAATTTCAGCAATTGTGTACGTTTTATTCGGTTCCATTCTTATTGAGGGAGAGATTTTCCATCCTTGACCGAGATCTCTTGCCGCACCTGCACCTGTTCCTTCTGTGGCCATGCCGCCCTTCCCTTTTTCACCCGTAAAATTTTCTGCACTGATAGATCTTGTCACCGCAGAAGAAAGACGGGATAAATTCCCCATATTCATTCCTAATCCGTTAAACATACAATCTGCATTACCTTTCCGTTTTTTGGGATTATATCATATTTTTATTTTTTTGTCAATCGGAGCTTTTAATATGCTTTTTTCAAGCCTGACTTTTTTGTACATTTTCCTTCCGATCCTGTGCATTCTTTACTTTGTTATTAAAAATTCAATATGGAGACGTGTTATTCTCACCGTTTTTTCCCTTATCTTTTATTCATGGGGAGAGCCGATATTTGTTGTTCTGATGATAGGCTCTGTTGCGGTAAACTATCTTTCGGGTTTGTTTATTGGAAAAACCGAGGATCGTGTTAAGAAAAAAGCGTATATGATAATTTCGGTTGCGCTGAATCTGTGTATTCTCGGAATTTTTAAATATATCCCAATGATCGTTTCAACACTCAATATTCTTCCGTTTATTTCGCTTTCTGTTCCGAACATCCCTCTGCCTTTGGGTATAAGCTTTTATACCTTTCAGGCTATGTCTTATATGATAGATGTCTACCGAGGCGATACACCGTATCAAAAATCGTTTCTTTCTCTTCTGCTTTACGTTTCGTTCTTTCCGCAGCTTATCGCAGGTCCGATCGTCCGTTACAAAGATATTGCAGAACAGATACCTGACAGAACAGCTGATATCGACAGTATTTTTGACGGTATATACCGTTTTTCCGTCGGCTTGTCAAAAAAGATAATTCTTGCAAATCCGTGCGGTGAAGCTGCTGAAACACTTCTCGGTATGACTGTTTCAGAATCTGTTATCGGCAAGTGGGTAGGTGTTCTGTTCTTTGCGCTTCAGATCTACTTTGATTTTTCGGGTTATTCCGATATGGCGATAGGTCTCGGTTTGATATTCGGCTTTCGCTTTAAAGAAAATTTCAATTACCCGTATATGTCAAGAAGCGCAACCGAATTCTGGAGACGTTGGCATATTTCTCTCGGTACATTCTTCCGCGATTACATTTACATTCCGCTCGGAGGCAACAGAAAAAGATGGTTTTTCAACGTTTTTGCTGTTTGGTTTTTAACCGGTCTCTGGCATGGCGCATCGTGGAATTTCGTTGTTTGGGGGCTTTACTATGCCTGCCTGCTTATTATCGAAAAGAAGCTTTTGTTTAAGCTTTGGGAAAAGCTGCCCAGGCTTTTGAGCATTATTCTGCAGTATATCTATACGGCATTTATCACTCTTATCGGATGGACAGTGTTCTATTTCACCGATTTTAATGCTCTTTTTTCAAGCCTTGCCGCAATGTTCGGTGCTTCGGATGTTGCATTGAACGATCTTTTTGTTAACTCCGTAATAAAGGATAATATGGTTTTATTGACATTTGCTTTGATCTTTGCGTTTCCCCTTCCGGGGCTTCTTTGCTCTGAGATAGGGAAGCTTACCAAAAATGAAAGCGTTTCGATCGTTGCTAAAACAGTATTTGTTATTGCTTCGTTTTTTGTTTCATCCGCGATGCTTGCGGGTAATTCGTATAATCCGTTTTTGTATTTCAGATTTTAGTAACAGGAGGTGCGTTCATTGAAAAAAATAAAGATTATTTGTATTTGTATTGTTTTTACTGCGATTTTGACAGTTTCTGCTTTGAATCTGTTCTATCCCGAACGCCCCACTGTTTCCGAGCGTGAAAACAGAACACTTGCGGCTTTCCCCGATTTTACATTATCATCTCTTTTTAACGGTTCTTTCTTTTCCGAATTCGATACTTTTGTTTCGGATAATTTTATCGGCAGAGAATTTCTTGTTGACGTGGCACAAAAAATATCTTCATATCACAGCATTTCGGCTTTTTTGCCCGGCCATGAGGATGAGGTCGTTTTCTTGCCGTCAAAAACTGATAAGGTTGTCGATCCCGAAATTCCTGAAGATGAGATTACCGACAATTTAACCGAAAAGGATGAATCAACCGATCCTGCCGACGGTTATTTAACAGAAGATGAATCTTACAATCTTACTGTTGAATCCGAAGAACAGATACCTGTTAATCCTGCCGATAAAGAGATTGTTCCCTCTCAAAAAGATGAGGCTGAGGATGAGTCGGATAAACCGACAGATCCGATAGTGCCCGAAGATGAAATAAAAGAAACGCTTCCCGAAGAAAATAAAGAATCAACCCCTGAAGAAGTTCCCGAAAAGGAAGATATCTCCGAAATACCGCAGGATGTTCCCTCTGCGGAACCTGTTCCCGAAACAGTTACCGAGGTTGAACAAAACAGCGGAAACGAGGCTGAATTTTTATCTGACGGTTATATCATTTACAGAGAAGCCGTTTATTCCATTCCGTATCTCGTTAAATCTGTTGCAGAAAAATACGGGGAGACAGTTGATAAATATGCAGAGCTTTTTCCAAAATCCCGTGTTTCTATTCTTGTTGCCCCTCTTTCGTCAGGTATGATCGAAAATAAGGAAATAAGAAAGAAAATAACCGATCAGAAGAAGATAATCGATTCCATAAATTCGTACTGCGGAGAAAATATCAATAAATTAAATGTTTACGATGCACTGTATTCGCACCGAAACGAATATATTTATTTCAGATCGGATCATCATTGGACATCTCTCGGTGCGTATTATGCATATGCCGAGTTCGCAAAATCTGTCGGTCTTGAACCGACTCCCGTTGAACAAATGGAGAAGGTCCTCTTGAATTCCTCGTGGAAGGGTACGGCGTACTCTATGACGGGTGATGAACGTACAAAGGAATTTTCCGATGAGCTTTATGCTTATCTGCCAACAAAAGACAACACAATGACTGTCTATCCGAAAAACGGCGAGGTGTCAAAGAAAAACGGCTGTATAAGAACATCATATAAGAGTTATACCGCTTTTATTGACGGCGATAATCCGTACACAATTATATCTGTACCCGAAAATCCGTCCGACATGAAAATCCTTGTTTTAAAGGACTCATACGGCTGTGCGTTTGTTCCGTATCTTTGTGAACATTACAGCACTATAATCGTTGCCGATCCCCGTCATATCGGTTTTGATCTTTATGAGCTTTTAAAAGATTATCCGTTGAAGGATATCGTTTTTATGACAAATATCTTTAATCCCAATGTTTCGTCATGGGTTAAAAACGTAAACAGGATAATCGGAAACTAAGTTAGTTTTCTTGAAATAAACCAGTTGATCTCCGCGCATGCAAGCAGAATGTACATACAAAAATATACCCACAGCATGAGCAAAACAACGGCTGTTAAACTGCCGTAAATATAGTCGTAATCGGAAAAATTATCAAAATAAAACGAAAACAGGAACGAAAACCCTATCCAACCCGTTGCGCAGATGATCGCGCCCGGAAGTTCGTGCAGGGCTTTCGTTCTTCTGTTTGGAACAAAAATATAGATCAGCCAAAAGATAGCGGTCAAGAGCACAAAACCGAGGATCCAGCGTAAAAACAAAGCTATCCACGGAAAACGTAAAAATGCGGTTGCCGCTTCGAGAATGAAACTGCCGAATGTCCAAAGAAAAAGCGTTGCAATAAGTGCAAAAAGAAAAAATACAGTGTAAATAACAGAGCCTATTCTTACGCTTACAGTGTTTCGTGTTTCGCTTGCTCCGCAAACGGTGTTAAGTCCGTCTGTTATTGCAAAGAAGCCCCTTGATGCCGACCAGAGAGAAGATACTACCGTTATTGGAACAACTGCTCTCAGATTTTTGTTTTTTATCTCCGTAAAAATGTCGCTTAACATCTGCGCTACGGATGACGGAAGGTATGTTTCAAAAAAAGCGGCTAATCCGTTTTCGTTTATCGGGATATAGTCTATCAGAGATAAAAGGAGCATTGTGAAAGGGAAAAGAGATATTATCAGAAAAAGAGCAGCATTTGCGGCTGCCGAGGAAACATTATCTCTGCCGAGTTTACGTATAAAAGCGGAGATAAAGGCAAACAGTGACGATGAAAAAAATTTGTTTTTCATAAGTTCTTCCGTAAATTACGAATTTCCCGAGATCTTCGGGCATATAATTATGTATAAATGTTTTTACAGTATAAAATATTATTATGATTTTACTGAAATATGCTTGAAAGAAAAGGAACTTGACGTGAAAAACAAATTCGCGTAAGTATGGTTTATTGTTATGAAATATTTGCCGGAAGGTTTTGGAATATCTGAAAATCAGTATTTGTATACATATGCTTCGCTTGAACAGGCGAGAATTCAGCGTAAGATAATTGAGGCGCGTGTTGTAATGTGTGACAGTTCACATAATCTTATAGTTGATCTCGGCTGTATGAAGGGCATAGCTCCGCGTGTCTGTGCGGCCTACGGTATAAAGGACGGCTCGGTGCGTGATATTGCTATCCTTTCAAGAACAGGCAAGATATGCTGTTTTTATGTTGAGGGATACGAAACTCGAAACGGTGAACGTATGGCTGTTTTAAACAGAGAAAGCGTTATGCGCGACGCTCTGAATCATATGCTTCAAAATTTTCATATCGGTGACGTTGTTGATGCGAAAATCACTCATATCGAGCGTTTCGGTGCTTTTGCGGATATCGGATGCGGAAATGTCGGTCTGATAAACATAGAAAACTGCTCTGTTTCACGTATCGCTCATCCATCCGACAGATTTTTCTGCGGTCAGAAGATCAAGGCGGTCATAAAGGATATCGATAAAGATCTTGGCCGCTTTACTCTTTCGCATAAAGAGCTTCTCGGAACGTGGAACGATAATATCTCGGGCTTCTCTGTCGGCCAGACAGTCAGCGGAATAGTCAGATCCGTTATGGATTACGGCGTTTTTGTTGAGCTTACTCCAAACCTTTCGGGCCTTGCCGAAATACATACCGAGGATGTTTGTCCGATATTGCCATCTCCCGGTGCGCAGGCAACCGTTTATATCAAAAGTATTATACCCGAAAAAATGAAAATCAAGCTTAATATGATTGATTTTTCAGATAGTGCGGTTGTATGTGAACGCTTAAAATACCGCTATTTTCTGCCGTCTGCGGAGCATATGGATTCGTTTGTTTATTCACCGCAAGGCGCGGAAAAGACCGTTATAACTGTATTTTAACAAAAAATAGAGTCTATACCCGTAAAGGTATAGACTCTGAATTTATTTACGCAAGACAGAAGCGGTAAACTCTTGCAATGTATTTCTCGTCTTTTTCGTAGTTTGTTACAACAAGACGAACCATTCTTGCTTTGACAGGCGCGAATTCTCTTACGGTCATGGAGTTTGTATTATCCTTAACCTCGTCCGCAACCTTCCATTCGTCTTCTTTTCTCATCTTGTATTCAAGACGGTAATTTCTCAGGTTGAGTGCATAACCGAGACGGGGACCTGCACCCTGAACGATCCACTTGGAGATCTCCTGTTCCGGAATGCGGAGCTCAACAGCAGCTTCGCCGTTTTCGTCAAATTTAGATGCCCAGAATTTTCTGGTATCATCATTAAATGCATTTTCGGGAACATCTGAACCCTCGTGAAGTATATTAGCTTTACACTGACGGAGCTCGAGCAGATCGCTGCCGAAATCAATAGTTTCTGCGGTAAGTGTAAGGTCGTCGTTAACAGCAACGAGAGCCTTTGTTTCATCCGCATAGAAAATACCGTCACCAACCCAACGGCTGAATACCTTTCCGTTTTCAAATTTGAGCGGAGCGTCAACGATGAGAACCTTTTCGTGGCCCACTTCTTTAACCTCTACACCGTTTTCGGTCTTGATGGTGACTTTGTGAGTCTTTTCGGTTTCGGATGCATCGTAAAGAAGTGCTGCGGGAACAGTTTCGGAGTTGTCGCAAAGGCTTGCGGTAGCCGCTGCAATAACAATATTTTCATCGTTCGGGAATTTAACGGTCTTTACGCCTTCAACGTCAATGCCGTATTTGAACAGATATGCAAATACATAAAGCTTGTCGCCGTTTTCGTCGTGACTGTGAGTGTAAACAGCCGCAAGATCGTCGCGTTTAACCTTTGCAATATGTGTTATGCTTTCTTCGTTATCCCATGTACTTGCAAGCATATCCCAGATACCGATCTTTTCGTTGAAGTCCTGAACTTTTACTTTTACGGGTCTGCCGTCAAGCTCAAGAGTCATTTCACGGTCACCGTTAGCTGCCGCAACGAGCCAGAGCTTTTTGGTGCCTTCGGGGATAGCTACGGTCTGACCTGCGCAGATCATACCGTTCATCTTGCCTTTTTTGCCGAGCTCGAACGGAATACCGCCGGCTACAATGTTTTCTTCGTAGATCTCTTCGGGGATGGAGATGCCGTTGAAGAGATTGCCCGCGCTTCTCTTATCGTTAAGAGATGTGATACGTTTATCGTAAGGCAGTTCAATAGCTTTAGTTTTTGCTTTGCCGCAAATGTTATCGTCGGCTTCAAGTGTAACGGCAAATGTCTTTACAGAATACGGAGCAAGGTCAAAAGCAAGAATATTGTCTTTTGCATCAGCTGAACCGATCTCTGTTTCATAGCCGTTTGTTTCAACTGCATTGATAATGTTTCTGCCAAATTTAACATATGCGCCGTTTACGCCTTTGCCTGTCATTTCCTGAACACGAACGATAACTCTGTTGCCTTTTTCTTCTTTCTTAACTGCTTTAACAACAAATTCGTTGCCGCTTGCTTCAACAAAGGAGAATTCGGTTGCTTTGCCGTCATGCTTTGTTGTAGTGAACGGGATGATGGGCTGGTTTACTTCTGCGGCTCTTACGGGGATATCTGTTCTGAAGCCCTCGTGAGAGCAAATGCTGTATTTGAAGATGTTGGTACCGAAATCCTGGAAGCACTGTGTTGACCAACGGAGTGCACCCCAGTTGGGAGTGTGGATAAGGGTAAGTCTGAAAAGACCGTCTTCGGGTTTGTCTATACCGTATTTACAGTCGTTAAGAATTGAAACACCGTATTCGCCGCTTCTGTCGGTAAGATCTGCCCACTGATGATGAGAATATTCATAATAAGGCTCGCAAACGGTGTTTTCACGGGTGATAGCACCGAGACCGATGTCGTAATCTGCCTTATCGTTCTTTGCGGTGAGGGGGAATGTAACCTTGAGAAGGGTGTGAGACTCTCTCCATTCAACCTTGCAGTCAACGTCAACTCTTTCGCTGCCTTCAAAGAGGCTGACTGTCTGAATGAAGATGCTGTTTCTGTAATGTCTTGTTATCTTCAAAGCGACCATTGCGGGGCCGTTATCAACGATCTCAATATCGGGAGTTCCGCTGATATAATCGGGTTCTGCAATAAAGCTTGAGTAATCAATTTCCCAGGACGGCCAATCGTGAGATTCGTCATGGGTGAGCTGAAGTCTGGACGGCTTTTCGAGAAGCTCTTTGCCGAGGATCTTATCGTAAACGGATGCGATATCACCGTTTTCATCAACAGTAACTTTATATTTTGCGTTTTCAAGGGTGTTTTCTGTTACGCAAAGAGATGTTTTAATTTCGCATTTAACATCGCTCGGGCGAACGTCGTATACCTTGAAGCCTACAGCGGGTGCATTTGCGATGAATTTAACGATGCCGTCTTTGATCTGTGCGGGAACTTCGTTTCCGTCTGCATCAAATACTCTTATATGTTTTGTGTTTGTGTCGTTAAGTCTTACTGTAACTGCACTTTTTCTTGCTAATTCAATTGAGTTATAAACTGTAATTGCTCTTCCCTTGCAGAAATCAGTTTTCATAAGTGATGTGAGCGAAGAAAGTGAAGCATTCATTTCGTTTTTGAACTGATTCATTGAAACGAATAAATCATTCCATGAACGCTTATAAACTCTCTGGCAGGATGTACCAGGCATATCATCGTGAAAATGGTGTGCAATTGAGCGTTTCCAGGCACGTGTAAGTGCAGGTGTATTGTAATTCATTGTGCCGAAGAAATCAGCCATTACAGAACTTCTTTCAGCCATATCAGCAAGTTCTTCTGAATGTCTGTTCCAACGCTTACTCATAACTCTTGAAGTATAACCGCCAACTGCGTGGTTCTGCATAACAAGCTCATTTTCCCAGAGTGGAAGTTTGGCTTTTTCTTCATCGGTTAATTTATCAAGGTCATGGTAAATTTCATCTGCAGAAGCCGGGTGAATTTCTAATTTATCATCATTTAAAGCTACGGCTTTTTCTAAAAGGTCTGCACTTTCCTTTTTTGTAGCACCGCCACGGTCACCTGTACCATGGAATTGGTAATCCCAGTTAAGACCGAATTTTTCGTTTTCTTCTAATTTGTTCTGGATGAAATCCCAATCGCGTATTTTTTTGAATGGGCGTGAGTAAGAGCCTGGATTTAAAACTGCAAAAATTTCTTTGCCGTCAACACCACGCCATCTGCCTATGTTATATGGCATACCATAAGCAGAACCCCAGGTGAGCTTCTGTGTGGTGAAGCCTTTTAAATTTGAGTGGTG
>CAJGDF010000049.1 GCA_904502105.1 uncultured Clostridia bacterium | reverse complement strand
TTCTCCCGACCGTGTCATCAAAGCTGTCAACAGTGAGCTCGGTGTTGTTGAGATAAACGCAAAGGCGGTAATTCTTGCTATGGGCTGCCGTGAACGTACAAGAGGTATGCTCCGTATTCCCGGTACACGTCCTTCCGGTATTTATACCGCAGGTACGGCTCAGCGTCTTGTTAATATCGAAGGTCATATGCCCGGTAAAAACGTGGTTATTCTCGGTTCGGGTGATATCGGTCTTATCATGGCAAGACGTATGACTCTCGAAGGTGCTTCCGTTAAAGGTGTTTATGAAATTATGCCTAAAAGCGGCGGTTTGAGAAGAAATATCGTTCAGTGTCTTAACGATTTCGGCATCCCTCTTCACCTGAGCAAGACTGCTGTTGAAATTCACGGTAAAGAACGTGTTGAAGGTATAACAGTCGCTTCCGTAGACGAAAATCTTATGCCCATCAGCGGTACCGAAGAATATGTTGAATGCGATACGGTTCTTCTTTCTGTCGGACTTATCCCTGAAAACGAAGTATCCAGAAGTGCCGGTATAGCTATTGACCCGAAAACAAGAGGTCCTGTAAACGAAGGTAATTTTGCAACTTCTGTTCCCGGTGTTTTTGCTTGCGGCAACGTACTTAAAGTTTACGACCTTGTTGATAACGTAACAAAAGACAGCCTTCTTGCAGGTAAAGCTGCCGCTGATTACGTTAATGCTTTATAATAGGGGAGGGCGAAGATCATTATGCAGACAACAAAAGTAACATGTGTTATCTGTCCCGTCGGTTGTGAGATCGAGGTTGATCACGAGCTTGAAAACGGCGTGCAGACAGTTAAAGAAGTAAGAAACAATAAATGCCCCAGAGGTTTGAAATATGCGTCAGCGGAGGTTGTTAATCCCGAAAGAGTTTTAACTTCAACCGTGAGAATTAGCGGCGGCGAATTTGCCCGTCTTCCCGTTAAAAGCGAAAAGCCCGTACCCAAAGCTTCTCTGTTTGAATGTATGAAACAGATCAGAGATGTTAAGGTTGTATCTCCCGTTAAAATGGGCGATGTTATTATTGAAAATGTTGCGGGTACAGGTATAAATATTATTGCTACTCATAACGGTTAACCGTTGATTTTGCTTCATTTCCAAATGTTGCAGAATTTTTACAAAAGACATCTTGAAATCCAAGGGGAACTGTGCTATAATACCAAGAGTTCGCTGGTATGGCTCAGTAGGTAGAGCAGTTCACTCGTAATGAACAGGTCATCGGTTCAAATCCGATTACCAGCTCCAAAGACCCCTTGCTTATTGCACGGGGTCTTTTTGTATATAACATACATACGGAAAGGGGATCAAAATGCGAATACTTTATCTCGATCTTGACACTCTTCGTCCCGATCATCTCGGATGTTACGGTTATCATCGAAACACGTCTCCGAATATAGATTCGATTGCAAAAGACGGGGTTCGGTTTAACGAATACTACTGCTCGGATGCGCCTTGTCTTCCATCAAGAAATGCGCTTATGACAGGACGTTTCGGTATTCATACCGGTGTTGTCGGACACGGCGGAACTGCTGCTGATATGCGCAGAGAAGGGTACCCCCGTGATTTCTCCGATAATCTAAACACCTCAAGTCTCCCCGGATTTCTCCGCAGACAGGGGATGAGAACCGTACTTGTAAGCCCGTTTGCCGAACGTCATTCTTGTTGGCAGTTTTATGCGGGATTTAACGAAATGTATAATACCGGCTGCTGCGGCGGAGAATCAGCCGAGCAGGTTTCACCGACTGTCCTTGATTGGTTGGAACGTAATGCAAATACCGATAACTGGTACCTCCATGTTAATTTCTGGGATGCTCATACTCCGTACAGGGCTCCGCTGTCTTTCGGAGAACCTTTTGCCGACGATCCTCTTCCCGATTGGATAACCGATGATGTTTTGGCAGAACATATCCGACATGTCGGTCCTCACTCCGCACGGGAGATCGGTATGTATAACAGTAACGAAAATCCCAATTTGCCCCGACATCCGGGAGAGGTAGTTGACAGGGCAGGGCTCCGCAGAATATTTGACGGTTATGATACGGGTATTCTTTATATGGATATGCATATCGGGTATATCCTTGATGCTCTTAAAAAAGCAGGGGTTTATGAAGAAACGGCTATTATCGTTAGTGCGGATCATGCCGAAAATATCGGTGAGCTCGGTCTTTATGCCGAGCATGCAACTGCCGACTATGTAAACTGCCGAATTCCTATGATAATAAAGTGGCCCGGCGGAAAAGTAGGAACAGACGACGGTCTTCATTATAATCTCGACCTTATACCAACGCTGGCAGAGCTTTTCAATGCAGATAAAAGTCCGCTTTGGGACGGCTCATCTTATGCTTCGTGTGTTGATGCAAAAGTCGATAATGAAGCTGAAAAACGAGAGTATCTGATTCTTTCTCAGTGTGCACATCTTTGCCAGAGAGGAGTTCGTTTCGGTGATTACATCTATATGCGAACATATCATGACGGTTATCATCTTTATCCGAAAGAAATGCTTTTCAATGTAAAGGATGATCCTCACGAACAGTTTGATCTCGCCGAAAAAGAACGCTCACTTTGCGAAAAAGCCGTATATTATCTCAATGAATGGCATGATGATATGATGCAGACCATGCAGGACGACATAGATCCGCTATGGACGGTTGTCAGGGAAGGCGGTCCGTATCATACAAGAGGTCATCTTGAAGAATATTGCAGACGTCTTGAACAGACAGGCAGAGCAGACGGCGCTGCTGAGTTAAGAAGACGTCACCCCAATGAAAAATAATTTATTTAGGAAAGATTGTTATGGAAAAAATATATTACGACAGTTATGAACAGCGCATCCGCACCACTGTTTGGGCGGAAAAAAATCTTGAAGGTAATGCTGAAATACATAAATATGTAAGAGGCGTTTACATTGATGATATTTTCGGTATGGATGAGGATGAATTTAAAGTTGTCCTTACCGCTGATATGTTCCCGACTCTTTTTGATGCTGCGGGTGTATCTTCTTTAAAAGAGCTTTTTGAATTTTGGGTAAAAGATGCGAGCGTAAGATCCGGATATGAACAGATCAAGGCTTGGCTTGATAGTGTTGGCATAAAATACGAGGAAGAAACCGTTTAAATATTAACATAAATTATTATATATTTAAAATAGTTCAAATCTTTTTTATTGACTTTTAAGTATAGTCGTGGTAAAATAAAGGGTAGTAAAATACTGCCCTTTGTTTTTTTGCGGTTTTTTATGTTTATTTATATAAATTTATGCGTTTTCAAGGAGAAACGGTAAATGACGACAGTCATAGGAATCGATATCGGCGGAAGTACGACAAAAATAGTCGGCATCCGTTCCGGTGAACATATGAATCCGATGCAGGTCAAGGCAACGGATCCCATAACTTCTCTTTACGGCGCTTTCGGTCGTTATTTGAGCGAAAACGATCTTTCTATTCCTGATATTTCTGAAATACGTATTACGGGCGTCGGTTCGTCGTTCGTAAAAGGTGATATATACGGTATTAAAACGGTTAAGGTCAACGAATTCAGTGCTATAGGTCTCGGTGGGCTTTATCTGACAGGTCTTTCCGATGCTATAGTTGTCAGCATGGGAACAGGTACGGCGTTCGTTCATGCAAAGGGAGATAAGTTTGAACATCTCGGCGGTACAGGTGTTGGCGGAGGTACGCTCCTTGGCCTTTCATCAAAGCTTTTGGGAACAAAAAACTTTAAAAATATCTGCGATCTTGCTGCTGACGGAGATCTTTCAAAGGTTGACCTTGCGGTAGGAGATATTTCAAAAAGTGAAGCCGGTATGCTCAAAAATGAGACGACAGCTTCAAATTTCGGTAGAATTTCCGATTATGCAAGCAAAAACGATATTGCCGTTGGTCTTATAAATATGGTATTTCAGACTATAGGTATGCTTGCGGTTTTTGCAAGTCGTTTTTCGGATACCAATAATATAATTCTTTGCGGAAGCCTTACAGGTATTCCGAATACAAACGAATTTTTTTCTGTTATAAATACACTTTACGGTGCAAATATTTATGTGCCGAACAATGCCGAGTTTGCAACCGCTCTCGGTGCGGCTCTTGTAAATGTTGAGTCTGAATAAAAACGGAGGGTGTCCTGAATGCTTGAGCAGGTAAACGCTCTTTACGGAGAAATGAACGATTTTTCCGTTTCAACGCAGATCCCCTCTAAAATAGTGAATTCTGAAGGTGTGGAGCTTTTTTCTTTCGGATCCTGTCCCGAATGCGAAATATGTAAGCTTGCAGGCAAACCGTCTGCAGAGTGTTCAAAAGCTCATGCAAAAGCAGGGGAGGATACACTTCGGTTCGGCGGTAAGTATATTTATATCTGCCCAATGGGTTTTGTTCACGCAGCCTCGCCGGTTCTTATGGAAGATTCGGATATCGTTACAGCTATTGCAGGTCCGATATTGATAATCGACCGTTCCGATTATTTCGATGAATATATTCAGAGTAAAAAAGATCTGAGTGATGAAAAAAGATCCGAAATAAAAAAGATGCTTGCGGATATTAAGGTATACCCTCTTGAAAAGGTTACATCCTACTCCAATATGCTTTACTACCTTGCATCTTATTCAAGCGGAAAAGATGCTGTAAAGCTTTTGAGTACAGGCGAAAAGCTTGAACAGCAAAGTGAGATAAGTGAAAATATAATTCATCTCAAAAACGGGATTTCAGACAGAACAGAGTATCCCTTATATAAAGAAAAAGAACTTCTCGATGTTCTTTCGGGCGGTGACAGAAAGACCGCACAGCGTTTGTTAAATGAAATTTTGGGTTATATTTTCTTTTCAACCGGCGGAGATATAGACGTTATCCGAACAAGAGTTGCCGAGCTTATCGTTCAGCTTTCGAGAACAGCGGCTTTAAACGGCGGCGTCAACCGTCAGAAAATATTGGATATCAGCGTTGACTATATGAAAACTATATGGACACTTGAATCTATCGATGATATTTCAACGTGGATGTCGAGGATCATTTCCTCGTTTACACAGATGATATTTTCATCAAAGGATATTAAGCATATAGACGTTATTCAAAAAGTCGTTGCTTTTATAAATACCAATTATATGCATAAGATATCTCTCGATGAGATAGCCAAAGAAGGGTTTCTTTCTTCGTCGTATCTGAGCAAACTGTTCAAATCCGAAATGAAGATCAATCTTTCAACATACATAAACAATGTTCGTGTCGAGAAAAGTAAATTACTGCTTCTTGACAGTTCACTCAGTATCATAGACGTTGCTTCTATGGTAGGGTTTGAAGAACAAAGTTATTTTTCAAAAGTTTTCAAGAACGTAACGGGCGTTTCTCCCGGTAAGTTCAGACAGTTAAAAGGTCATATTAAGTAATCATTAGTTTAAATAAATTTAAGGAGATTTGTTATGAAAACAAAAGCTTGCAGACTTTACGGTAAAAAGGATCTGCGTTTGGAAGAATTTGAACTTCCTGCAATCAAGGATGATGAGATACTTGCGAAAATAGTATCAGACAGTGTATGTATGTCTTCTTATAAAGCAGCTATCCAGGGCGAAGATCACAAACGTGTTCCCAATGACATAGCTGAAAATCCCATCATTATCGGTCACGAATTCTGCGGTGAGATCGTAGAAGTAGGTGCAAAATGGCAGGATAAATTCAAGGCAGGTCAGAAATTCTCCATTCAGCCCGCTCTCAATGCTGAATTCAATCCCTATGCTGCTCCCGGCTATTCCTTCCAGAATATCGGCGGTGCCGCTACTTATATCGTTATTCCTTCCATCGTTATGGAAAAAGACTGCCTTCTCAATTACAGCGGCGATGCTTTCTTCTACGGTTCTCTTTCCGAACCTATGAGCTGCATCATCGGTGCATTCCATGCTAACTACCACACAAAATACGGTGTATATGAACACTTCATGGGTATTACCGAAGGCGGCAACATGGCTATTCTCGCAGGTGTTGGTCCCATGGGTCTCGGCGCTATCGACTATGCTATTCATTGCGACAGAAAACCCGGTCTTCTCGTTGTTACCGATATCGATGATGCACGTCTCGAAAGAGCTGCTTCTATTCTTACCGTTGAAGAAGCTGCAAAGAACGGCGTAAAACTCGTTTATGTTAATACATCCAAGCCCGAAAATGACAATGAATATCTCAAATCTCTCGCAAACGGCGAAGGCTTTGACGATGTATTTGTATTTGCTCCCGTTAAGCCCGTTGTTGAACAGGCTGACAAGCTTCTCGCAAAAGACGGCTGCCTCAATTTCTTTGCAGGCCCGACCAACCCCGAATTCTCTGCAAGCCTTAACTTCTACAACGTACATTATTCCATGACTCATATCGTTGGCACCAGCGGCGGCAACACAGACGATATGCGTGAATGTCTTGCTATGGTATCTGAAGGCAAGATCGACCCCGCAGTTATGGTTACTCATATCGGCGGTCTCAATGCAACAGCAGAAACAACTCTCAATCTTCCCACCATTCCCGGCGGCAAAAAGCTTATCTATAATCATATCGATATGCCTCTTACCGCTATTGCTGATCTCGCAGCATCCGATGATCCCGTATGCAAGAAGCTCGGTGAGATCGTAGCTGCAAACAATGGTCTCTGGTGCGCAGAAGCAGAAAAATATCTTCTCGAAAACGGCAAACGTATATAAATAATTAAAAATATAATTTTTAACAAGGAGAAAAAAGAAGATGTTACAAGAACTTGTTAAACTTTCCAACAGCTTTGGCAAACGCGAAGACTGTGTTATTGCCGGCGGCGGAAACTCTTCCGTAAAAGATGAAAACTTTCTTTATGTAAAAGGTTCGGGTACAACTCTCGGAACGATTACAGCAAACGGCTTCGTTAAAATGAACCGTCGTGCCCTCAAGGCTATGTTTACCCGCGGTTATTCCGAACAGACAGATATCCGCGAAGCAGAGGTCCTTTCAGACCTTATGGATGCACGTGAAAAGAGCGAATATGCAAAACGTCCCTCTGTTGAAACCTCTCTTCACGATCTTATGCCTCAGAAGTTTGTTCTTCACCTTCACCCCACTATTATCAATGCTCTTACCTGCTCAAAGGACGGCGAAAAATCCGCTAAAAAGATCCTTGGCGAAGATATCGCATGGGTAGGCCCCACCGAACCCGGTTGGATCCTCGCTTTGGCAGTTAAAGAGGCTATGGATGCATTCAAGGCAGAACACGGCAAAGATGCTTCCATTATCATTCTTGCAAACCACGGTATTTTCGTAGGTGCGGATACTCCCGAAGAAGTTGAAGCTATCTATAATAATATCTTTAAGAAGATCGATGAAAGCCTTGCTTTCACTCCCGATTTCTCCGAGGTTGAATTTGATCGCGAAAAAGCTGCATATGCTGCTCCCGCTATCAGAATGCTTCTTAAGGGCGAAAGCGAATCTTCTATAGTTGTTTTCAAAACAAACAAAGAGATCAAAAAATACCTCGCGGACGAAAAAACCTTCGAACCTGCTTCCAAGGCTTACACTCCCGACCATATGGTATACTGCAATAATGAATTCCTCTTTGTTCCCTCTGTTGAAGGCGTTGACGCTCAGGATGATCTTATCAAAGAAAAGATCGAAGAATACAGAGCAGCTTATGGCTGTGATCCTATTATCATTGCTCTTCAGAATGTTGGTGTATTTGCTCACGGAAAAACAAAGAAGGCTGCAGATATCGCAATGAAGCTCTTCTTTGACAACACCAAGATCGCTACTTACACTAAAAACTTCGGCGGCAACGAATTCCCCACCGTTAAACTCGTTGACTTTATCAAAAACTGGGATGCTGAACGTTATCGCAGATCGGTAAGTCTTTCCGGTAATGTTAAACGTCTCGGCGAAAAGATTACCATCGTTACAGGTGCCGCTCAGGGCTTCGGTGCAGGTATCGCCGATTGTCTCATCGAAATGGGCTCCAAAATGGTAATTGCAGACCTCAACTATGATCTCGCAAAGCAGAATGCTGATACTATAAACGAAAAATACGGTGCAGGCACTGCTATCGCTGTTAAGGTTGACGTTTCCGACGAAACAAATGTTCAGAACATGATCTTCGATACCGTTTTCGAATACGGTGGACTTGATCTCTTCGTTAACAACGCAGGTATCGCAAAACCCGGTAACCTCGAAGAAATGAGTCAGGGTCTTTTTGATCTTATTACAAAGATCAACTATACAGCATACTTCCTCTGCACAAAGCATGCTGCAAGAATTATGAAGATCCAGCATAAATACAATAAGAATTATTTCGCAGATATTATTTGCGTTAACTCTAAATCCGGTCTTCAGGGAAGCAACAAGAACTTTGCATATGCAGGCAGTAAGTTCGGTTCTATCGGTCTTACACAGAGCTTTGCACTCGAGCTTCTCGAATACAATATCAAAGTTAATGCCGTATGTCCCGGTAACTACTTTGATGGACCTCTTTGGTCTGATCCCGAAAAGGGCCTCTTTACTCTCTATCTCAACTCCGGTAAAGTTCCCGGTGCGAAGACTGTTGAAGACGTAAAGAGATTCTACGAAAGCAAGATCCCCATGAACCGCGGTTGTCTGCCCGTAGACGTTGCTCGCGCTATCATGTATTGCGTTGAACAGGAATACGAAACAGGTCAGGCTATCCCCGTTTCCGGCGGTCAGGTAATGCTTAAGTAATATAAATTAAGAGAACATTATTGTTTTATATAAAATCATAAAGGATGTGTTTTATTTGGCAACACCGGTAATTATGCCCCGTCAGGGCCAGAGCGTTGAAAGCTGTATAATCACTAAGTGGCAGAAAAAGCCCGGTGACACTGTAGCTGTCGGTGACGTTCTTTTTACTTATGAAACAGATAAAGCAACTTTTGACGAAAAAGCAAAAGTCGAAGGTGAGCTTCTTGCTGTTTTCTTTGAAGAAGGCGACGATGTAGAATGTCTTCTTAACGTATGTGTTATTGGCGCAAAAGGCGAATCTTTTGCAGAATTTGATCCTAAAAACGGTGCCGCTGCAGCTGAAGCAGCTCCCGCAGAAGAAGTTAAAACCGAAGCAGCTCCCGCTGTTGAAGCAGTTGCTGTTCCCGTTGCAACAGGCGAAAAGATCAAGATCTCTCCCAGAGCAAAAAATCTTGCTGAAACCACAGGTGCAGATCTCCGTTACGCTGCTGCATCCGGTCCTAACGGCCGTGTTATTGAACGTGACGTCAGAAAACTTATCGCTGAAGGTAAAACCGTTTCCGCAGCTGCTAAAAACGAATATGCTGCTGCAGGTAAAGATATTATCGGTACAGGTCTCGGCGGCATGATCTCCACCGCAGATCTCAACGCTACCGCAGAAGCTGCTCCTGTTGCTTCCGCTCCCGTAGCTGCTGCTTCTGCAACTGTTGACTTCGGCGAATGTGAAGAAGTTAAACTTCCCAACATCCGCAAGGTTATCTCCCGTCAGATGCATGCTTCTCTCTCCGAGATGGCTCAGCTCACTCTCAACTCCTCTTTCGATGCAACCGAAATCATGGCATACCGTGCAAAGATCAAGGATGCAAGAGAAAAACTCGGTCTTGCAAACATCACTCTCAACGATATTATTCTTTATGCTGTTTCCAGAGTTCTTCCCAACCATAAAGATCTCAACGCTTACTTCTATGAAGATAAGATCGTTTACTTCAAGCATGTAAACCTCGGCGTTGCTG
>CAJGDF010000048.1 GCA_904502105.1 uncultured Clostridia bacterium | reverse complement strand
GGACGAGGACTGCACCGTATACGTTGTAACAAGAAAAGTAAACCCCAGATCTATAAACGTACTTGACCCCGAAGCAGGCAAGCTTCTCGCAAAAGTATTTTTTGAATATTTTGAAGAACATCTCGATGAAGATGTCCGTGATGCTCTCAACTACTGCTTCCAGGACGAATTTATGCCCGGTTGCAACACCCAGCGCATCTGGTCCGACTCTCTTAGAGCAAAGATCGAAGAAGAAAAGGGTTATGATATCGTTCCCCTTCTCTTTGAGCTTTTTGTTGAAACACCCGAATGTGTCAAGACCCGTCTCGACTACTGCGATGTTAAAACAGGTATGACAGAAGAAGGCTACTTCAAGCCTATTTATGACTTCCACGCTTCCAGAGGCCTCATTTACGGCTGTGACCAGTGCTCCCGCGGTCTTTCTCCCGGAGAATACGGCGATTATTTCCGTACAGTACGTTGGTTCACCGCACCCGGCAACGACACTCCGTTCCGTTCCGCAAATATTATCAAAGACAAGGTTTCAAGCTCTATCGCGCATCTTTACGGCCGCGAAAGAACATGGCTCGAAGGCTATCACAGCTCCGGTTGGGGTACATCTCTTGCAAGCCTTCAGGCTCCCACCAGCGATAACTTTATCTACGGTATGAACCTGCTCTGTATGCACGGTCTTTATTATTCAACATACGGCGGCTTCTGGGAATGGGCTCCTCCCGATTTCCATTTCAGAATGCCTTACTGGGATCATGCAAAGAGCTTCTACGGCTATTATGAACGTCTTTCTTATCTTTTAACAAGAGGCACACATGCCTGCGACGTTGCACTTTTCTATCCCGTAAGTGCGTGCGATGTTAATATCAATGCCGAAAAAGCTGTTAAAACAACATTCTCCGTTGCAAAAGATATTTTTGAAAACGGTATAGACTTCGATTTCATTGATTTCCAGTCTATTCTTGCGGCTGATATCATTGACGGCAAGCTTTGCGTTGCAGGCGAAAAATATAAGACGGTCGTTCTTGCGGCTGTTGACTGTATCCGTCATGAAACTCTCGCAAAGCTCAAGAAATTTACAGAGCTCGGCGGCAATCTCATAATTCTCGGAGATGTTCCCCAGTATACCGACGTTATCGGTGACACTCTCCCCGAAGAGATCGATGCTGTTCTCGTTAACGACAATGCCGAGCTTCTTTTCGCTGTCAACAGAGTCACTGCCCGCGATTTCCGCACTCTTGACGGCTCCCGTGCAAATGTTCTTCACAGACATGACGGGGATATCGATGTTTATTTTGTCCGCAACACCAAAAAAGGCACCGTTTGCGAATTTGACTGCGACGGCACCGTTGAACTCTGGTTTGCCGACGGAAGCAAACGTCTTCTTCTTGACTCCTGCAAAAAGAACGGCAAAACCCATATTGCCATCCCGTTTGACGGCGATAATCTTATCGTTTTCAACAGAACAGAAGATACTGCGACCGAAAAATACGCTGAACTCGGCGAGATCGTTGAACAGATCAATGTTGACGGCGATTGGGACTTTGCTCTTAACCCCACTCTCGATAACCGTTGGGGCGACTTCAGACTTCCCGTTGTTGAAGACAGCATAGGTGCGGAAGTACGTTTCCCCGAAATCAACGGCAAAAAGCAGACCGTTGCCAAATACGATCTCTGGAAGAAAGTCCTTCCCGACGGAACCGAAGAAACTGTTACCGTCAACGACCGCTACGGCATCGTTACAGGTCAGTGCTACGAACAGGGCTATCACGGCCTTAAAAAGTTTGTTTACGACTGGAACCTCGTTGTCAGATCGAAAGAAAAAGCAGTCTTCGCTTCCGAATTCTGTCTTGATGCTGAAACCGAGATCGAGATCCTCACAGGCGGCATCAATCATTCCGTATTGATGATCGACGCTAATATTATCAGAGATCTCTCTTCCGTAAAAGTCGGTAAGGGTACTCATCGCATCTCTGTTGAATACGTTAACACCGAGGATAAAGAATACCGCGGCTATGTCGTCCTCAGAGATAAATCAAAGCAGGGCGGCGCAACAGGCCTTCCCCTCACAAACAGCTGGTTTGCTGACAGATCTCTTGTAAGATTCTCAACAGACAGCTTTGAATCCGAGGTTACCGTTAAATGCGGTCTTGCTCCTGCGGCTGAAAGCCTTGAAATCGTTGCTTTCGGTGACGTTACATTCGCAAGCGTTAACGGCGGCGGTGCAACCGTTGAAAAAACAGGCGAAAGATACGGTGCAAATATCTATCGCGTAACTGTCGGCAACTTACTCAAAACTGTCGGCTCCGCTGAGATCACTGTCAAACCGTTCGCAGGCTATGTCGGCGGTGCGATCCTCCCCGAGCCCATCCGTGAAAAATGCGGTAAAGGCGTTATTGCTCTCGGCGATACATCTGTTGTCGGCGGCCTTGAAAGCTATTCAGGTAAGTTCGTTTACGAAAAGCTTATCGATATCAAAAAGGAAAACGGCAAAAAATATATCCTTGATCTCGGTACAGTTGCTTGCTCCTGCAAGGTTTCCGTCAACGGCGACTGTGTTGCGATGTCCTGCGTTCCTCCGTTTAAATTTGATATTACGGAATTCCTCTTTGACGGCGCAAATAACCGCATAACCGTCGAAGTTGCAAACACCCTCTGCAACCAGTATTCCGATAACCCGTCTCCGTATTCCAACTATCCCAAGGATGCCGTGTCCGGCCTTATCGGTCCTGTATCCGTTAAGATCTACGGCTGATAAATTTATATATAAATTACCGCCCACGGAAATACTGTGGGCGGTTCGGTTATAAAAATATAAAGGATCATAAAAGATGAAAACAGCAAATGTTGTTGTCGTTCCCTACGATATTTCGTGGAGATCCGATTTTGATAAAATAAAAAATGAGCTTGAATCCGCTCTGGGTGATCTTGCCGTCGGTGTTGAACATATCGGCAGTACATCCGTTGAAGGGCTTTCCGCAAAGCCATGCATCGATATTGATGTTATTATCGAAAATTACTCTGTTTTTGACAAGGTCGTTGAACGGCTGAATTCGATAGGCTATATTCACGAGGGGGATCTCGGAATTAAAGACAGAGAGGCTTTTAAATATTCCGGTAAGCCGCATCTGAAAAAGCATCATTTATATGTTTGCCCGAAATGCTCCAAGGAACTTCACCGTCATATTTCATTCAGAGATTTTTTGAGAACACATCCCGAAGCCGTTAAAAAATACAGCGAAGTGAAAGAAACTGCGGCAATGTTGTTTCCCGATGATATAGATAAATACATTCAGTATAAATCTCCCTGCATTGAAGAGCTGTATGAATCTTGCGGCTTGAAATGATTCTATAAAACGAAAACCGCTCACGAAATTCCGTGAGCGGTAATTTGTTATTCTATAACAGTGAGTTTTGCGAAGTTTGCCATAAGCTTTTTCTTGCCTGCGGTTGTAAATTCAACCTCGATAAGACTGTCGGAGGACATTTCCGTAACTCCGAGGATAACACCTTCGCCGAAAACCTTGTGCTTTACTTTTTGACCTACTTTGTAGCTGCCGGTCTTCTCGCTCTTTGTCTGAGGCATAACGCCGACAGAGTTTGTAAAGATCGCTCTTTCGTATATCGGTCTGGGCTGGCGTGCAGGTGCGGGTTTTTCCTGCTGAACGTGCTGAACTTCCGTGATGAGCTCTGCGGGGATCTCTTTTAAGAAACGTGACGGAACGGCCGGTCTGGGTGTGCCGTACAGCATTCTTGAACGGACACTCGTGATGTAAAGCTGCTTTCTTGCTCGTGTTATCGCAACGTAGCAAAGACGTCTTTCTTCTTCAATACCGCCCGGCTCGTTTACAGACATTGCAGACGGGAAAAGCCCTTCTTCAAAGCCTGCAAGGAATACAACGTCAAATTCCAGACCTTTTGCGCAGTGCATCGTCATAAGTGTTACCGCAGGTTCGTTTTCATCGAGATTGTCAACGGAGCTTATGAGCGCGGTCTGCTCAAGATAGCCTAAAAGTGTCGGCTCTTCGGCGGATTTTTCGTATTCAACAATGTTGTTCTGAAGCTCGTGTACGTTCTCTATACGTGAAACGGCTTCGGTAATGTCGTACTGGCTTCTCAATGCCTGCTCGTATCTGATCGTTGAAAGAAGCTCTGTAAATAACTGAGAGGGGGTAACTTCTTTTGATTTTTCGGAAAGCATACGGATCGTTCTTGCAAAATCCATAAGCTTTTCTGCAGAACGCTGAAGCTCGGGGTAGGAGGATGCGTTGCTTATAACATCAAAGAAGTTAAGACCGTTTGCTTCGCAGATCGCACTGATTTTGTCGAGAGTTGTGTCGCCTATGCCTCTCTTCGGCTCGTTGATTATTCTGAGAAGACGGGTTCTGTCGTACGGGTTGCAGATAACGTTAAGATATGCGAGAATGTCCTGAATTTCTTTTCTTTTGAAGAACGGCTGACCGCCAAATACACGGTAGGGGATGCCGTTCATACGTAAAGAATGTTCTATTGAGTTTGACTGGGCATTCGTTCTGTAAAGAATACAGAAATCGTTGTTTTTAAATCCGTGGGTACCCTTTCCGCTCATAATGCTGCTGCAGATGTATGCACCTTCTTCGGACTGTGTAAAAAGCTGGTTTACGGTTATGTTTTTACCGGGGCCCTGATCGGTCCAGAGACGTTTTCCCTTTCTGCCTTCGTTGTTTGCAATAACTGCATTTGCGGCATCAAGGATAGTTTGTGTTGAACGATAGTTCTGTTCAAGGCGAACGACCTTCGCATCCGTAAACTGTCTTTCAAAGCTGAGAATGTTCTCAATAGATGCGCCCATAAAACGGTAAATACTCTGGTCATCGTCGCCAACAACGCAGATCTTGCCTGTGGGTACAAGTAATGAAACAAGTCGGTACTGAAGCGGGTTTGTATCCTGATATTCGTCAACAAGAACGTATCTGAATCTGTCGTTTATTATCTTTCTTACTTCTTCGTTCGTTGAAAGAAGCTTTACGGTCATGAAAATAAGATCGTCAAAGTCAAAAGCGTTTGCATTTTTCAGTTCAGCCTGATATTCTTTGTAGATCATCGGGGTCTGCTGAAGATCTCTTCCCTCATGAACGTATTCCGCAGCTGAAATAAACTTGCATTTTGCGGCGGATATTATTTTTGAGATCACCTTTGCATTGTAATTTTCGCTGAGATTATGCTTTTTGATGATCGTATCTATAAGCTTGTTGCTGTCGGAGTCATCGTAGATCGTAAAATTGGACTGAAAACCTATTCTGTCCGCAAAACGGCGAAGGATCCTTACGCAAAGAGAGTGAAACGTCAACGCCCAGAGCTTGTCGCCGCTGATGTTATACTGTCTTTCAAGTCTTTCTCTCATCTCGCCCGCCGCCTTGTTCGTAAAGGTTATGGCAAGCAGATTATATGCGTTTATGGGCTCTACAGCCATAAGATCAAGGTATCTTTTCTCTGTGCGTTTTGCTTTGTTTGTCAAACATTCCTTCAGATAATCAAGATCCTCTGCTGTTCCCTTTGCTTCGGTGGAATTGTATGTATTGCCGTAACGGATAAGATAACCGATCTTGCTTATTACAGCAGTTGTCTTTCCGCTGCCCGCGCCCGCAAGGATAAGAAGAGGCCCGTCGTTTGAAAAGACTGCCTCACGCTGCTCTTTATTTAAATGAGAATATTCGTCGTCAAGTATTTGTTTTCTGAGAGATAAAATATCGTCTTTTATCGCCATTCTCTTATATACTTTCCCCTTTGGAAAGCTCCTCCCTCTGTTTTAACATCGTATTGTTGTATGTAAATTGAATTATTTTTTTATACATATTTATTATACTATATTTTTTGTTAAAAATCAAGCATGAATATAAATAAAATTATTTTTGCGGGAAATAATATGAAAAGAAAATTTAAACTCGGAACGGAGTGCTTGATTTGAAAAAATATTTAAAGATCTCGGCCGTTATCGTTCTTATATTGACAGTGCTTATCCCGTATGCCTTATCTGAAAAGAACGATTTTTCATCCGAAGCTCTTTCAAAGTATGGCTCACGCGGTGAGGAGGTTCGTAAAATACAGAAAAAACTTTCCGAATGGGGATATTACAGCGGCTCGGTCGATGGTATATACGGTACTCAAACAAAAAATGCCGTAACTTATTTTCAGCGTAAAAACGGCTTGACCGCAGACGGCATCGCAGGGCCTAAAACCCTTGCGGCTATGGGAATATCTTCGTCTTCATCCTCCTCATCGTCGAACAGCTCGAATAACGTTTATCTTCTCGCTCGGATAATCTCCGCAGAGGCGAGGGGCGAACCGTATAAGGGACAGGTCGCTGTCGGTGCCGTCGTTTTGAACAGAGTAGATCATCCGTCTTTTCCCAACAGTATTGCAGGAGTTATTTATCAGAATGGCGCGTTTACGGCTCTTGTTGACGGTCAGTACGATCAGCCCATTGCCGATTCGGCCTACAAAGCCGCGCGCGATGCATTGAACGGCTGGGACCCCACGGGCGGTTGTATCTATTATTATAATCCCTCAACAGCCACAAATGCCTGGATACGGACACTGCCTGTCTATACTCAGATAGGAAAACACGTTTTTTCAAAAGGAAAATAATCATTTTTTGAAAACAGATTACTGAAACAGAAAAACGGCAGAGATTTTTTCTCTGCCGCATTTCTTTGGTTTAAAGCTTGAACGTAGTGCAGCACGTTTCGTTGCACGTACATGATTTTTCGCCGCAAATGTCTATCGATTCGGCACAGCATTCGCCTTCGCAGTTGTATCTGCAGTTTTCTGCTTCGCAATCTATGAGCGTGCAGTGGCAAATGCTTTCACCGAGAGACATCGTTGCGTGTTCTTTTATAAAGCTGTCACATCTGGTGCCCTCGGTCGAGTTCGCATTTTCTCCGCCGACCTTAACGTTCTCAAGGCAGCAGCAATGCTCCTTGTTGTGTGCGCATTTTGTAACTGAACAGTAAATGTCCGTCATTTTAATATAAACCTTTGCTTTCGTTTTGCGAAAGCTTCCTTTCATGCTTTGATTCGGTCTTGCCGCAATTATAGTTTGTCCAACAGATGCAGATAATATCAATGTCAAAAAAAATTAATAAAGAAAGTGTTGACAAATAATATAAAATTATATATAATATAAAGTTAGAAAAGGGCGTTTGTCGGTTGTGTGGCTATCTGTCACGCCCCGGTAAGCGTGTTTTTTTATGCCCGAAAATAACGGATTTTGCTTGTTTAACATATGAAAATTTTAAAGTTAATTTTTACGACAAAAAAAATCCATATATTCGGCTTTACACCTGCCAAATAATGGTGTATAATATAAAGTAGGGTAATATAACCCTCCCTGCACACTTTTGTTTTTGATTTTACATAAATTGAGAGGATATAGATATGGACAGAATTTATTTGATTCTCGAAAACGGCACCGTATTCGAAGGCAGATCCTTCGGCGCTTCCGGCGAAGCTATCGGTGAGCTCGTTTTCACCACCGGCGTTATTGGCTATACCGAAACTCTTACTGATCCCTGCAACTGCGGTCAGATCGTTGCTCAGACATTCCCTCTTATCGGAAATTACGGTATTATTCCCGAGGAAATCGGTTCCTCTTCTCCCAAACTCAAGGCTTACATCGTTCGTGAATACTGCGAAGAACCTTCCAACTTCAGATGTGAAGGCAAACTCTCCGCATTTATGGAGGAAAACAATATTATCGGTATTTGCGATATCGATACCCGCGCTCTCACAAGAATTATCCGTGAAAACGGCGTAATGAACGCGAAGATCTCAAAAACTCCCGAATGTGATCTCGAAGAACTTAAAAATTATAAGGTTACAGGCGCTGTTGAACAGACAACCTGCACCGAAAAGACCTCCTACAATGTTGAAAATGCGATCGGCTCTGTTGTTGTTTACGACCTCGGCGCTGTTGGCAATGCGGTAAAAGAGCTTAACAGTATCGGCTTTAACGTTACCGTTGTTCCCGCATTTACTTCCGCAGAAGAAGCTCTCGAACTCGGTTCCGACGGCATTATGCTTTCCGAAGGTCCCGGCGATCCCGCTGAAAACACCGCTGTTATCGCAGAGATCAAGAAGCTCACCGAAAGCGGCAAGCCGATGTTCGGCACAGGCCTCGGTCATCAGATCCTCGCATTGGCAGGCGGATGCGAAACATTGAAGCTCAAATACGGTCATCGCGGATCAAATCATCCCGTAATGAATACCGAAACAGGCAAGACCCATATTACCTCTCAGAATCACGGTTATGCCGTAAATGCTGAAAAACTCCCGTCCAATATCAAAATGACATATAAAAACATAAATGACAACACCTGTGCAGGCATCGAATATGCGGACAAGCCCATCTTCTCCGTACAGTTCAAGACCGAAACACTCGCAGGTCCCAACGACACAGGTTTCCTCTTTAAAGTTTTTGCAGAAAATATCAAGAAAGCGAAGGTGAGATAAATGCCTCTCGACAGATCTATAAAAAAGACTCTTGTTATCGGTTCCGGTCCGATAGTTATCGGTCAGGCGGCTGAATTTGACTACGCAGGCACTCAGGCTTGCCGTGCTCTCCGTGAAGAAGGTATTGAAGTTGTTCTCGTAAACTCTAACCCCGCTACCATTATGACCGACAAGGAAATGGCAGACAGAATTTACATCGAACCTCTCACTCTTCCCGTTATTAAAAGAATTATTGAAAAAGAACGTCCCGACTCCCTTCTTTCCACCCTCGGCGGTCAGACAGGTCTTACCCTCTCCATGCAGCTCGCAAAAGAGGGCTTCCTCGAAAAAATGGGCGTTCGTCTCCTCGGTGCAGATCCCGAAACTATCGATAAAGCAGAGGACAGACAGCTCTTTAAAGATACAATGCTCAAGATCGGTCAGCCCTGCATCCCTTCCAAGGTTGTAAACGACCTTGAATCCGCAGTTGATTTCGCAGGCGAGATCGGCTATCCCCTTATTATCCGTCCCGCATTTACCCTCGGCGGTACAGGCGGCGGTATTGCTTACGACGAGCCTCAGCTCCGTGAGATCGCAACCAACGGTCTCCGCCTTTCTCCGATCACTCAGATCCTCGTTGAAAAATGCGTTTCCGGTTGGAAAGAAATCGAATTCGAGGTTATCAGAGACTCTGCAGGAAGCGTAATCACTGTCTGCAGCATGGAAAACGTTGACCCTGTCGGCGTTCACACCGGTGACAGTATCGTTGTTGCTCCCGCTGTAACTCTCGGCACAAAAGAATTTATGATGCTCAAAACCGCTGCTCTCAGCATCGTTAACGAGCTTAAAGTAAACGGCGGCTGTAACGTTCAGTTCGCTCTTAACCCCAATAGCTTCGAATATGCCGTTATCGAAGTTAACCCCCGTGTTTCACGTTCTTCCGCACTTGCTTCCAAAGCAACCGGTTATCCCATCGCAAAGGTTGCATCCAAGATCGCTGTCGGTTACAATCTCGACGAGATCCCCAATGCTATCACAAAGAAGACCTCCGCTTGCTTCGAGCCCACGATCGACTATATCGTTGTTAAGCTCCCGAAATGGCCCTTCGATAAATTCGTTTATGCTAAACGTACACTCGGTACCCAGATGAAGGCTACCGGCGAAGTTATGGCTATCGGTACATCCTTCGAACAGGCTATTATGAAGGCTGTCCGCGGCGCTGAGATCTCTCTTTCCAGCCTCAACTCTCCCAAGCACGC
>CAJGDF010000047.1 GCA_904502105.1 uncultured Clostridia bacterium | reverse complement strand
TTCATCCTCTCTCATGGTATACGAAGGCGAGATCGTTACAAAATGCTGTTCGCTCTACGGTCCCGGCAGAATTCCAACCTGTTTTGCGGTTTCGGGGGTGACTGGCGATGAATAAGAAAAAGGAAAAAAACATTGGCTTTTGGATTTTTTATCTCAGCTTCGTGATTACTCTTTGCCTATTTTGTATTGCAGGATTGATTTTCACAAATTCTTTATTGAAAGATTATGAAGCAAGTCAACCGTACAAAGTTGTTGAAAATTATCTCAAGAAAATTGAAAACGGCGAATACAGCTATCCGTTTGTTTTTGCGAACTTCACACAAACAGATTTCGCAAAAGCCAAAGAATGCGTTGAAATTCTAAAAGAAAGATACGAAAATAAGAAGCTTACATTTCTTGAAAGTTCGTCATATTTGGGTTCAAGCAAAATCAGATACAACATCTACGGCAACGGAGAACGTATCGGATACGTTATTCTTTCTATGTCCGACATAAAAACAAAATACGGCTTCAACACCTGGAAGATAGAAAGCTGTGAACCGTTCGAATTTTTGGATAAATATACTGTAACAATCCCCAAAGGCTACACTCTTTATGCAAACGACATTACAGTCGGAGAAAAATACATAACAAATACAGAGACTGTTATCGAATATCCTGAAATCAACGGGCTTGAATCACCTGAATATATCACATACGAAATTGACGGATTCATAAAAGAACCTGTTTTCACAGTTGATCCGATATTCGGCGAAGAATATTCTCATACTGTTTCGGATAACGGTAAAGAACAGAATTTCGCCAGAAAAGAAATATATTACCGAGATATTTATGATTTTATGATCACTGCAATGGAAGAATATGTTCACGTCATTTCCTTTGAACGGGAGATGAATAACTATCTGCAGTATGTGCTCGACGGATCCGAATATCTTGAGATCGTTAAAAACTTCAACAGTTCATGGACAATGTACAACCCTGAGATTTTCGGTTCAAGTATGGAAAACTTTGAAATTTTACGTTACGAAGAATATTCACACAATCAGATCTTGGCGGAAATCTCCTTTGATTACGTTGTTAATTTACAATACTCAACAGAAACGTACCATTCGGAATATAAAACAATATTGATAAAAACGGATAACGGGTGGAAAATTGCAAATATGGAAAATATTTAATTCGAATCACTAAACAAATATCAAGGGGAGAACATTAACTGTTCTCCCCTATTTTATTCATATATTTTTATTCACCGTAAACGGCGATTCTGCCGTTATAATGAGAAATGAGATAATCTTCAACGAGTTTATCGTAAACATTCTCCATACCTTCAAGAATTGAGGTTACGGTGTCATTTCCTCTTACACAAGATTCTATGCCGCTGCGACCGCCTTCCCAGAAGAAGCAGTACTGTGTATTTCTGACAGCTGTCATAAACACTTCAGCATCTCTTGAATCAAAAAATGCCTGATCAGCTAAATATTCAATAATATCCTGCTTTGTTTCGTAACCTTCAAAAGGTTCATACATTGCATCGATGATCTTTGCAGACGCTTCGTAATCGTTTGCATTGGAAGGAATAACCGTTGCATATGTAAATTCTTCATAATAAGACTGGTAAACACCGGGAGTTGCATTCGGACCCTGCGGGAAAGGAATAACACCAACATTATCCATTTCATAAAGAACCGAATTTAAAATATCAGATAAAAATGATGTTCCCATTACACTTTCTTCAGTTAAAAAGTGACCGGTAGTGCTTGAATCGGGATAAATAAAGTCTTTACATGTTTTGGTATATATATCCTGTGCACGCTGAAGTGCAACCCTGCCGGGTTCTGTATACGCACCGAAAACAACTTTATCGTCCTCATATTCACAGAAGGTTACACCGTTGGAAAGGAACATATTCATCGCAAAATATGCATCATGACAGTTAAATGCGTAAATCGTTCTGCCGGCATCCTGATAAGTCAAATCGGCAAGAGTCTGTTCAAACTGATCCCATGTCCATGTTGCATTTTCAACATATTCTCTCGGGTCGATCTGTCCCAATTTGGCAACAAGATTTTCATTGACTGTAATAAGAAGTCCGAGTCGGGCAGATACAAGCTCAGGCCATGCGAAAGGAACTACACCGTAAAGATCATCGTCCCAAAGCATAACCTGGAGCATGTTAGGCTCACCGAATTTTTCGGTATTGCTAACATCAAGCAAAGATGAAAGACCGACCAGATAACCACCCGATCTTACCATGCCGCATAAAACACTGGTATCACAGGTTGCAAGATCGTATAACTTTGCCCCTGATCTCAAAGAAACACTGAGTCTGTCACCAATAGTCAGTGAGTTTGAGTTATTATCAACATTGATAGTACAGTTGAATTTATCTTCAACTTCCTTCTTTCTTTCAAGAGCAGTATCGGCAAAATTAGTATCAGGCTTATAACCAAATACGTTTTCCTGTTCACCGGCATAACGATGCATCGAAAAGCCCCAGTTAAAGGTTGCACCGCCAAAATCGGATGTGTTTGCATTCGGCTTATATTCCGGTGCAATCTCGGGAGAAGCATTGCATGAAGCCAACATAAATGCAAACAGCAAAACAATGGCTAAAAATTTAAACTTTTTCATAAAACACCTCTTTTAATTTCATGATCGTATCATAACACATAAATTTGCGTTTATCAAGAAAGTTTGTCGAAAAAAATAAAATATTAAAAATCTATTTCGTGCTTTGCCCAGCCGAAATCTTCATATTTTGAAAAATCAGAGCAAATGCAGCGCAACATAGTGGCAGTTTCCATATCCATACGAGAAAATTTACCCCAATCAAATGTTACCGCACCGCACTCTTTAGCACAGCCGAGAACATTTGCAAAATCGGACTTCAACGTATGCCATGTTGTATACATAATACCGAACATATTATTCTGACTTACGGTTTCAATATGAGCTTTATAGTTTCGATTATTTGACCAGGGTGCACCTAAAACATCGTGACCGCAATCTTTAAGTGAATACAAAGAAGGAATAGGAACCTTTGTAGCACCGTACTGCCAGTCAACAAACACTGTGGATTTTGCAGTTGAATTTCGGATAAATTCAACCTCATCCTTTTCGCCGGCAGAATAACAGTCTTCAAAAGCATTCTTTTCAAGGAACATATCCATCCAGATCATAGGTCTTCTGCCCTCTGCTTCTACCTCGGATGTTAAATTTGCAAGGTAATCGGGAAGCCCTTTGCGAAGTTCAGGATCATGGCTGATAATATACGCCTCATCGCAGCCGAGATGCATATACTCGCCTTCTCCGAAAAGCTCATAAAGCTCTGTTCTTACAGATTTGAGCAAAGTTTTGACCTTATCCGAATAAATATTCCAAGCCCAACCGTCGGGAGTAAAGAGATCATGGTATCTTGGATTCTGATCAAGAACAACATGTCTGCCGTAAGCACCTCGGGAAGCAGTGGCATGTCCAAGCTGATTAGACATAGGAATAGGCTCAAGACCGAGTTCTCGGGCTTCAGTTATAATTTCACGCGCCTGATCCTTTGAAAAAGCCTGAGGCCATGAAAGCTCTTTCATGCAATCAAACTTCAACATACCCCAGAATTCAATAACTATATGAGTGTACTGACAAAGAGATGCGAGACGAACAAGCTTCTTTATAAAAAATATATCATCATCGGGGAAAACACAAATATGTATCATTCTGTTTTTCAACTTATAGTTGCTCATCTCGTCAACAGCTTCAACCTTAAAAAGATCTCCCTCGTGAACTATCTTCATAAGAAGAGACATAAATCCGCGCATTAGTCCCCCGTAATCTTTGCCGACAAGCGCAATGCCGTTTTCATCCACATGAAGAGCATATTCCTTATCTTCGGGACAAACAGGCAAATCAGTTTTTCCACATTGAAACGTAAAATCCTCGCCTTTTACAAAATTTATAAAACCTTCTTTATGACAAAAACCGTTCCAGAAAAGCTTTACCGAATCATTATTCATTTTCAAATCGGCTGCAGCTGTGACGTTAGAATCAAAAACATAGTAATTTTTCATTAAATATCACCTCAAAAATATAATAGCACAATTTTTTTCAATTGTAAAGACTATTCAAAAAAACATATGTGATCAATGATAATTTTTTTAAATAACTATTGCAATTCGAAAGGATTTGTTGTATAATACAGAAAAGTGACGTACCCCACTACTTATATAACAAAGGAGACCATTTACTATGTCCACAAAAATATGGTACGATCGATTTGTCAATGACTGGATGAACGCAATGCCACTCGGCAACGGAAGAATTGGCGCAATGTTATACGGCAACCCCGATTGCGAGCAAATAGAAATTAACGAAGAATCTTTATGGAGCGGGAAACAGCTTGTTGAAGAAAATCATGCAACACCCGAAATCCTTGCTGAGATCAGACGCCTGATTGCTGAAGAAAGACTCAGAGAAGCAACCGCGCTCAGCCGCGATACGTTCCTTGCTACACCGCCCAGAGTACGTTTCTACGAAAGCATCGGCGAGATATTTGTTGATTTTGAAGATAAATCCGAATATACCAACTATCATAAAGAACTCGAGCTCAGCGATGCTATAGGAACAGTAAAATGGACCAAAGGCAATGTTGAATATAAAAGCGAATGCTTCACCAGCGAAGAATATGATGTTTTCGTTTATAGAGTTGAAGCAACCAAGCCTTTCACTGCAAGCGTTACTGTAAAAAGAAAACAGGATGCTTACACCGGTGCAATAAATCCCGACACTATCGTAATGAACGGTCGAATTATATACGAAACAAGTGATTCATACGGCGAAGGCGGCGAAGGCATGGCTTTTGGCGGAATGATGAAAATAAAAACAGACGGTACGCTAAGAGATCTGCATGACCGTGTAGAAATTCAGGATGCTACATATATCGTTCTTTACAACGCTTTTGCTACCAACTATAACGTACAGATCTTTGATATAGATGAAAGTATTGATTACAGAAAGATTCTCAAAGAGCAGATTGCTAAAGTTGAGAACGTATGCTATGACGATGTAAAAGCAAAACATATCGAAGATCATCACAAATGGTTCTCAAATGTAAAATTTGAGCTTGATGCGCCCAAATTTGAAGATGTTCCCACAGATATCCGTCTTAAAAACCACAAAGAAGGCAATGCAGACCTCGATCTGTATACTCTTTATTACAACTTTGGACGTTATCTGCTCATAGAAAGCTCCGGCAAGAAGGCTACACTTCCCGCAAACCTTCAGGGCAAATGGTGTCATGACTTCCGTCCGCCCTGGGGCAGTGACTACCACACAAATATCAATCTTCAGATGAACTATTGGCCGGCTGAAGCAGGCAACTGTTCAGAAACCGTAGCCCCCCTCACCCATTTCATGAAAATGATCAGTAAATTCGGTAAACAAACCGCAAAAGACCTTTTCGGTGCCGACGGTTGGACAGTAAACCACACTACCGACGTTTTCGGACGTACAGGAATTCACGACAGCGGTGACTGCGGCTTCTTCCCGATGGCAGGTCCCTGGATGTGTCTATCTCTTTGGGAGCATTACGAATATACCAACGATATTTCCTACCTCAAAGAAATATATCCCATTCTTAAAGGATCATGTCAGTTCCTTTGCGATTATCTTGTTGAAACACCTGAAGGAACACTTGTTTCAACACCCTCTAACTCTCCCGAAAACTCATTCTATTACGATGATCCTTGCGGCGAGAGAAAAAGCAGTATGTTCACACAGGGTGCAACAATTGACGGAGAGATAACTTACGCACTTTTCACAAGGACGATACATGCATATAACCAGCTCGGCGAAAATGACGGCTTCTGCGATAAACTCAGCACTGTTATTGAAAAACTTCCCCCTCTGCGTATAAGTGAAAGATATAATACCATCTGCGAATGGATCAAAGACTACGAAGAATGTGAACCCGGTCACAGACACGTATCTCATCTTTTCGGCTTACATCCCGCTGATCAGATTACAGAAGATACTCCCGAACTTTTTGAAGCAGCTAAGAGAACTATCGCCAGACGTATCGAAAACGGCGGCGGCGCTACCGGTTGGTCAAGAGCATGGACAGTTAACTTCTATGCAAGACTTAAAGACGGAGACGGTGCACTCTTCCACCTTAAGAATCTTCTTTCCAACTGCACAGCAGAAAATATGTTCGACATTCATCCTCCGTTCCAGATCGACGGCAACTTCGGCGGAACCGCAGGCATCATGGAAATGTTACTTCACAGCCACCGCGGTACACCCGATGACCGTATAATTGACCTTCTTCCCGCACTTCCGCAGGAATGGAAAAACGGCTCGATCACAGGTGTTAAAGCAAGAGGCGGCCTGGTATTCGACATTGAATGGAAAGACAACAAAGCTGCAAACGTTAAAGTAACCGCAACCAAGGCAAAACTCTCAAGCTCGGTATTCCCAAAGGTCAGACACTGATAAAAGCAGATAAAGACATCGTTTGCAACGGTTCTGTTATAGAGATCTCACTCAAAGAAAATGAGGCGGTAAACTTTATTTTTGAATAAAATAATATTAACGAATAACAGAGATCACTAATATTACTCATAAATAGCCCCGATTAGTACAAATGTACCAATCGGGGCTATTTCAAATAACCGATAAAATTACGATCATTCATTTTATATTATAACAGTTTACTTACCCTTTTTCTGCGCAAGAATCCAGCAGAGCGTTTCTTCAGTAAAAGCCTTCACCCAGGAATCGTGACCGACTCCTTCATAAAGATCATATTTCAACAAAGAATTCGATCCTTTTAACGCTTCAACCATTTCAATCGTTTGATTGGGAGAAACACATGTATCATCAAGCCCGTGGAATGCCCATACAGGCATTTTAAGAGTACCGGCATTCCATGCCATACCACCGCCGCAGCAAGGCGCAATAGCGGCAAATAAGTTAGGATAAGCCATGGCAGTGTACCATGTTCCATATCCACCCATACTCAAGCCGCAGAGATATATTCTGTTTGTATCAACAGAATATTTTTCAACCATTTGATCAATGAATTTTTTGATACTTTCGATTTTTGCAACCCAGAAAGAATCCTCGGGACATTGCGGCATAACAAGGATACAATCCTTTAAATTCTGATCATTTGCGGTTTTTGAAAAACCGTGTGTCAAAACAAGATCGAGAGCATTGCCGCCATTGCCGCGTTCACCTGCACCGTGAAGCTGAATAAGCAAAGCTGGGCTGTCGCTCAAATTTTCGGGTATGTATGCAATATAAGGAAAAACGTTTTCATAATTTTCCTGTTTAATTATTTTCATTACTGTTCACCTCAAAAATTATTATATCACATTACACATCAAAAGTAAAGACTTTCGTTATAAATCATTTTTTTAACGTTAAAGCCGAATACATCACTGCAAGGCCCAGGCTGAATAATAAGCCACCGACAATGTCAGTAAACCAATGTACACCGGAAATCAACCGAGCAACGACCATAAAAGCCGTAAAAACATAAATCAATACTGAAGCTGTTTTTTGCATCAGACTATTATTTAAACGGACTTTTAATTGCATTGAAGCCGTCAACATCACAAAAACCACAAGCATCGTTGTTGAGGACGGATATGAAGCCTCAAGATTTCCTTCGATCAAAAGGGGTCTGTAGTTTATGGGATAAAGTTCAAACAGTAGAAAAACTGCAAACAAAGCAACGTAAAATAATCCGAGAAGAATTATATTCCGATCGACCTTAAAAATACTTTTACGCTTTACCAATTGTAAAAGCCCCCAAATTGCGAAATAAAAAGCAAAACCGATAGGAATAAGCCCAAGAAAATCCGTTAAATCATAAAGAAACATATTAATCCCCGTTAAACGGTGAATAAATATGTTTAAAGATGCAAATCCGACTTGTGAATCATTAGGGGCAATTGGTTGAACATCAATAAATCGCACGAGGACCGTCCAAGCGGCAAACATAACAAGTAAGAACCCGGATAAACAAAATTTTTTCAGCCTTCTTTTTTTCATTACATTTAAACTTCCTTTTTTTAATATTGACTTTCGTCAAACATACTTTAAAGGAAAGAATCAAAAAATGCAAGAATTCATGCGTCACAACGATGATACGTTTCGTGTCATTGTCTTTTCAGAAGCAAAACGACCTTTACAGCAAGCAAAACAAAGATAAAAACTGACGGATACGGTTGTAAACTTAAAATAAATAACAATACCAAAGCAAAATTAAAACCGATTGAAATAATCGATTTATATTTCATCCAAAACCAACGACGGCAGTTTTGTAAGGCAAAAGTTAAGATACCAAAGACAACCGTTGCTAACAAAACAACAATATACAGAGCCTTAACATACGGCTGAACACCGTTGAATGTTAAAAGCGAATATGAACGGATAATATCCGTTTTTTCTGCAAAGAACGGTAGAAAAAACAGTAAAGACGTAACGATATCAAGAGAACCGAAGATCAGATCATACAAATTCCGTTCTTTTTGTTTTTGATCCTCCTCGGCGATAGTTAAAAGTTCGTCTGAAGAAAGAAGCTCATCGACTGTCACAGCAAAATATTTTGCGATCGCCTTCAAGGAATCTATATTGGGATATCCCCTACCCGACTCCCATTTTGAGACAGCGGTACGGGACACGTAAAGAGCCTCTGCAAGTTCTTCCTGAGTAAGCCCTTTCCTCTTTCTTAATTCCTGTAATTTTTCGTTAAATTCCATATAGCAACCTCAAACAAACATTTCTACAGATTATACCACAAATCGAGAGTTGTGTCAAATACAAATGACCTAAATATTCATATTTATTTCAAGCAATAAAAACGCGGCTAACAAACAATTTAATAGAAACACTGACACTATCAAAAAATAAACCCGCTGCAATTCCCTATCCTTTCAAAAAGAAAAATTGTAGCGGATATCTATAAAACATATTTTTCACATTGGGCAATATAACAAATAAACGACATACCTATTATCTTTTGAGTAATAAAAACCTTGTATTCAAACGGTTATTGAATTAAATCGCACCGAACAGTTACTCGATTACTGCCTCCGGGGGTGCAAGTATACAAAGACAGATCAAAGCCGCTGGAGATCATTTCTTCTGTTGCATTACCCGGAAGTGTCTCCAATAAAACAACTTTATAACAATATACTGTACCTGAAATATCGGTAAAAAGAATAAGATCATTAGCCTGCAGTTCCGAAAGTCTTCCGAAATGATACTTATTGTTATGGGCGGCAATTACAAAATTTTCTTCATAATAAGAGCCATAATAATGACACGGTGCTATTTTAAGTTTTTGATAGCTCCAATCAGTCAAAATCGGGAGTTCCAGTTCCAGTACAGGAATCGACAGAATACCTATACAATCATATCCATCTACTTTTGCCGTAAGCATTTCCTGCGGAATATCATCAATAGGTTCTATAGGTTCTACATGTTCTTCACGAACAAATTCTTCTGATGTACTTTCCTCCAAAATGGTCTCATCATTTGGTGTATCCGGTATATTTACACGTACATCCTGTAAAATATCTTTTGAAGCAATTTGGGCAATTTCTTCTTCATGGTGATTATAAAGGATAAATCCCAAAGATGCAAACAGACAAAACACGCCCAATATGATACAGCAAACACCAAATCCTTTACGCATCTTTATTCCTCGTTTTTTTCAGAATAATGATACCA
>CAJGDF010000046.1 GCA_904502105.1 uncultured Clostridia bacterium | reverse complement strand
TTCCCTGATTGTGCCGTAACTCTTTCTCTTGGAGAATATTTAAAAGAAGATTACGCGGCAATGTTTGCTGCAGGCGCGGACAGATATCTGCTTCGTCATGAAACAGCAAATAAAGAGCATTACGAAAAGCTTCATCCGTCAAATATGTCTTTTGAAAACAGAATGGAATGCCTTCATAATCTGAAATCTATCGGTTTTCAGACGGGTTGCGGTTTTATGGTTGGCTCCCCCTGGCAAACATCCCGAACACGTGCCGAAGACCTGAGGTTTATTGAAACATTCTCTCCCGAAATGTGCGGTATCGGTCCTTATCTTCCGCATAAAGACACCCCGTTTTTCGATAAACCTGCAGGAAGTGTTGATTTAACAGTTTACCTGTTATCTCTTATAAGGTTGATAAAACCGAATATTCTTTTACCGTCAACAACTGCCCTTGCTTCTATTGAGAAAAACGGAAGAGAGCGAGGAATACTTGCAGGTGCAAATGTTGTTATGCCCAATCTCTCACCGTTTTCTGAAAGAAAAAAATATTCTCTTTATGACGGTAAAGCAATCTCGGGAAGTGAATCTGCACAAAGTCTTATTGAGTTAAGAGAACAAATGGCAAAAATAGGGTATGAAGTCGTTACCGCAAGGGGCGACATCTCCAAATAAGTTAAAACTAAATCATAAATATATCTGAACGGAAAGTTAATTCTGACCGAAAGAAAGGAAATGAATAAAATGGCTAAATACGATCCCAAATCTTTAAAAGCTGAAGAATTTATCAATGATGAGGAGATCCTCGCAACTATTGAATATGCTGAACAGAATAAACATAATATCGAGCTTATCGATAGTATTCTTGAAAAAGCGCGTCCTGTAAAGAACGGTAATGAAACACGTTGCGCAGGTCTTACACACAGAGAGGCATCTGTTCTTCTTGCATGCGATATACCCGAAAAAGTTGAAGAAATGTACAAACTTGCCGAGGAGATCAAGCTTGCTCTTTATGGCAACAGAATCGTTATGTTTGCGCCTCTTTATCTTTCAAACTATTGTGTCAACGGCTGCGTTTACTGTCCTTACCATGCAAAGAACAAAAATATCTGCCGTAAAAAACTCACTCAGGAAGAAATTGAGAAAGAAGTTATTGCTCTTCAGGATATGGGCCATAAACGTCTTGCGCTCGAAGCAGGTGAAGACCCTGTCAATAATCCCCTTGAATATATTCTTGAAAGTATCAAAACCATATACTCTATCAAACATAAAAACGGTGCTATACGCCGTGTAAATGTTAACATTGCGGCTACTACCGTTGAAAACTACCGCAAGCTTAAAGAAGCAGGTATCGGTACTTATATCCTTTTCCAGGAAACTTACCACAAAAAGAGCTATCTTGAACTTCATCCCACCGGTCCCAAGCATAACTATGATTATCATACCGAAGCTATGGACAGAGCAATGCAGGGCGGTATTGACGATGTAGGTCTCGGTGTTCTTTTCGGTCTTGAGCTTTACAAATACGAATTTGCAGGCCTTCTTATGCATGCCGAACATCTTGAAGCGGCTTTCGGTGTCGGTCCGCATACTATAAGTGTTCCCAGAATCAAGCGTGCCGACGATATCGACCCGTCTGTTTTTGATAACGGTATTGATGACGAAACATTTGCTAAAATCATTGCTTGTATCAGAATTGCGGTTCCGTATACCGGAATGATTATTTCCACAAGAGAAAGCCAGGCTGTTCGCGAAAGAGCTCTTAATATCGGTATTTCACAGATAAGCGGTGCATCACGTACGTCTGTAGGCGGTTATACTGAAGAAGAACGTCCTCACGACACTGAACAGTTTGACGTTTCTGACCAGAGAACGCTTGATGAGGTTGTAAACTGGATGATCGGACTTGGATTTATTCCCTCTTTCTGTACTGCTTGTTACAGAGAAGGCAGGACCGGTGACAGATTTATGAGTCTCTGTAAGAGCGGACAAATTCTTAACTGTTGTCATCCCAATGCTCTTATGACTCTCGCTGAATTCCTTTCCGACTATGCTTCCGAGGATACAAAGAAAAAAGGCTTTGAGCTTATCGAACGTGAGCTTGAAAAAGTTCCCAATGAAAAAGTCAGAGGCATTGCAAGAAAGAATATTGAGGCTATCGTAAATTCAAACAGCCGTGACTTCAGATTTTAAGAGGTAAATTATGGGTCTTAATGATAAAGCAACATCCGAACGTGTTCACATAGGCTTTTTCGGTTTGCGAAATGCAGGTAAATCAAGTGTTGTCAATGCGGTGACAGGACAGAGCGTGTCTGTTGTTTCCGATGTCAAGGGGACGACCACCGATGCGGTCGAAAAATCCATGGAGCTTCTTCCTATCGGTCCCGTTGTTATAATTGATACTCCCGGTATCGACGATTCGGGCGAGCTCGGCGAGCTTCGTGTTAAACGAACCAAAAGAGTCCTCAATAAAACAGATATCGCTATCCTTGTTGTTGATGCTGATAAGGGTATGAGTGATGATGATATAAAACTCAAGGAACTCTTTGAACAGAAAAATATCCCTTATGTTATTGCTTTCAACAAAAGCGATGTTCTTGAAAATATTCCTGCCGAAACTGAAAATTCTATATATGTCAGCGCAAAAAACGGTACCAATATATATGAACTCAAAGAAAAGATAGGTAAACTCTCAGGTTCAGATAATGATCAGAAACGTATCGTCGGCGATATTATTGAACCCGGGGATAATATAGTTCTTGTTGTTCCTATTGACTCTTCTGCACCAAAGGGACGCCTTATTTTACCTCAGCAGCAAACTATCAGAGATATTCTTGATTCGGGGGCTATTGCCACCGTAACACGCGATACAGAGCTTAAAAAAGCCCTTTCTTCTATGACAGATAAGCCAAAGCTCGTTATAACCGACTCCCAGGCTTTCGGAAAGGTAGGCAAAGATACACCGGATGATATTCTTTTAACATCTTTCTCTATCCTTTTTGCACGATATAAAGGTGATCTTCTTCAGGTTGTAAGAGGGGCGGCAAAACTCAGCAAACTTAACGACGGCGATACCGTTCTAATTTCCGAGGGCTGCACACATCACCGTCAATGCAACGATATCGGAACAGTTAAGCTTCCCAACTGGATAAAAGGCTTCTGCGGTAAGGATATAAATTTTGAATTTACATCCGGTGGAGATTTTCCCGAGGACCTTTCAAAATATGCGCTTATAGTTCATTGTGGAGGATGTATGTTGAACGAACGTGAAATGAAATTCCGTATTCGTCATGCTTCAGATAACGAGATACCGATTACAAACTACGGTATCGCTATCGCGCATATACATGGCCTCTTGAAACGTTCACTTTCACCGTTCCCCGAAATTCAGAAAGAGCTTGATTGATAAATCGGTGAAAAATGTTTTATAAAATATAAAAACATAAATTTTCAGACTAAAAAACCTCCTATAGCAGATCGTTAATAAAACTGCTGTAGGAGGTTTTTATGATTTATTGATTATTAAATTATCTGTATTTATTTGCAAAATTTAACACAATATCATTCATCTGATCCATTTTAGTCAACATATCTTTTGCAAGTGCGATCTGGCATTTGGTCCTTACAAGATTATGTTCGGGATATCTTATCTTGAAATATTTGTCGCCGATAATATAATCATCGAGGAATCTTGTTGAAAGCTCACAAGCAAGAACAAATCCGCCAAGTGCCAAGGTGTTAAGCTCATTTTCTGTTAAAGTATGAACGGTCTGTTTTATAAACCCTTTTGTGAAAGCGGTGAAAACGTCGAGATTGACACCTGCTTTTTCGTATTCCCTGCAATCTTCTTCAACGTAATTTGTCGCAAATCTTATCGCATCTCCGAAGTCGTGACCAACAAGCCCCGGCATAACCGTATCAAGATCAATAACAACAAGCGCCTTCTTTGTCGTTTTATCAAAAAGAACATTGTTGATTTTTGTATCGTTATGAGTAACTCGGAGCGGAAGCTCGCCGTTGTTTCTCATATTTGTCATTGTACAAGCTTTTTCTTTAACGGATAACAGCCATTCAAGCTCTTCTTTAACTTCTTTTACTCTTCCGTACGGGTCTTCGTTTGCATCCGAAATAAGTTTTTCGTAACGCTTAATTGTATTGTGAAAATGGGGGATGGTTTCGTGTAATTTTGAAGCATCAAAATCGGAAAGCATCATCTGAAATTCACCGAAAGCCGTTCCTGCATTGCATACTATCTCAAGATCGTCGCAGACGTTATATGTTGCGGATGGAATGTAGTTAAAAAGACGCCAAAACCCCGTTTTATCAAAAATATATGTCTTATGGTCGATTGTATGATAATAGTGTAGGGATAATTCGTCAGGTTTTTTAGCATGTATAAACTCGGTTACGTTTGCTATGTTCTCCATAACCTGCTCAGGGCTTTTGAACACATATGTATTAACTTCCTGCACAACATATGACGACACACTGCCGTCATCGTTTTTGAAATTTACTTTATATGTCTTGTTTACGTTTCCTATCGTTATTTCTTCATAGGACAGATACTCACCCTTGATTTTAAATTCACGGCAAATATCTCTGATCTTTGTTTCCATAGTAGTTTTCCTTTATGGGTTTTGTTGTGTTACAGGATCTCTCTTAATTTGTCGAGGAAGGCTTCTTCACCAAAGGTATTGACCTTGAAAAATATAGCCTGGCTTCCGCCCGATGTTACTGCTGAAAGATATATCGGACCGTCTCCGCTTTGAAACAGCGTTACATTCATACTCACACGGTTTCCACCGAAATAACTGTATCTTTCAAAGACTCGTACACTGCATCTGGCTCCGTTGTTGAAAAAATCACTTTTCTCTTCAAGTGAAGCGGATATACTGCTGTTCAATATTCCGTTTTCAATATCTCGAAGTATCTGTGAAAAATTGCCTCGGAGTGTCTTTTCAAGTTTTGCCATAGCGTTGCCTCTTTATACGGATAATATATTCATAAACATGAAATATGTGAGAAATATCGGTTTTATTGTATTTGAGTATAATATCTCTTATTGATTATATCATATTTACTTGTATTTGTCAATCAAAACGATCATTAATTCATATTTATAACATTATATATTTTTTCTTTTTCTATTTACAAGGGAAAAGTTTTGTGCTATAATAAAATACAAAATAAACCCCAAAGAGGTATATTATGGATAAGAATATTCCGTTCAAAGCGCGCGAAGTGCTCAATGAAAGATTTAACAAGGATAGTTTGATTTCTCTCGCTACCTCTGTTGACAATATTCCGTATGTCCGGACTGTTAATGCCTATTATGAAGACGGTGTATTTTACGTTATTACATATGCGCTGTCAGCGAAGATCTATCAGATAAAACAAAATCCAACCGTTGCAATTTCAGGAGACTGGTTTACCGCTCACGGCGAAGCATCTGACCTCGGATATATTCTTGACAGTAAAAACAGCGCTCTTATTGCAAAGCTAAAAGTAGCTTTTTCCTCTTGGTACGAAAACGGGCATATAAACGAAGCCGATGAAAATAATCATATTCTTTGTATTCGTCTTACAGACGGTATTCTCTTTGATCATGGCACAAGATACGATTTGATTTTTTGACTTATTAAATTAACAGAGGATGTTTGTTTATGAAAGAATATTTTTTAAAAAAAGCTGAAGAGAATCTTCCTGAAATAAAGAAAAAAGAAATTGTAATAAATGTTGAGCCTATAACACTTGGGGTAGGTGATACATATATTATAGATCTCGGAAATCATCATGTCGGATATTTTTCTTTCAAAATGTGGTATGTTGACGGATATATAGATGCTCCTGTCAGAATGGCAGTTCGTTTTTGTGAGACAAATACTGAAATAGATGATGATTATTCCGACTATAAAGGCGGCTTATGTGCTTCATGGCTTCAGGAAGAGATAATCAATGTCGATTTTCCCGGTGTATATAATATGCCTCGAAGATATGCTGCAAGATATATTAAAATCAGCATTATCAGTGCTCCGAAGGCTTGTGCTCTTTCGGATTTTGTATTTGAATCTGTTACAAGTGCAGATGTTGATAAGTTGATTCCTTTTGATATAAGAGATTTGAAGTTAGAAAAAATCGATAAAGTCGCTGTTAATACTTTAAAAAATTGTATGCAGCGTGTGTTTGAGGATGGCCCGAAGAGAGACCGACGCTTATGGATAGGTGATCTGCGTCTTGAGGCTCTTGCAAACTATTATACGTTTAACAATTCAGAGATTGTTAAACGATGCCTTTATCTTTTTGCTGCAACCGAAAGAAATGATAAGGGTGCGATCGTTAGCCATCTTTACGAGAATCCGATATTTGTTTCCGGTGACTGGTATATTTCAGACTATTCTCTTTTATATGTTTGTTCTCTTTGCGATTATTATAACCACACAGGAGACGAAGAAACATTTAAAGATCTTTATTCCGTGGCACGTTCAGCAATGGATGCAGCAGAAAATTATAAGGATGACTATGGCATAGTTGACGGTGGAGCTTTTATTGACTGGTGTCCCGGATTATACAATAAAACAGCTTTTGAAGGCATTTATCTTTACACGCTTGATCTTTGGTGTCAAACTATAAAAAAATTAAATTATACTGAGGTTGATATTTACAGTAAGAGACTTGAAGAAGGCAGAAATATTGCTTTTGAAATGCTGTTTAATAAGGAAAAGAATGCTTTTATAAATAAGTTTGACGAAAATCAGTATAGTGTTCATTCTGCAGTATGGATGGTTCTCGGAGGTGTTGTTTCTGGCGAGGATGCAAAGAAAATTCTTCTCAATGCTCTCGACAGCGAAGATTCGGTTAAACCCAAGACTCCTTACATGCACCATTATGTCGTTGATGCTCTTATAACGCTCGGTCTTATCGAAAGGGCAGAAGAATATATAAAATATATATGGGGTGGTATGGTTGATGACGGTGCTGATACTTTTTTTGAAATATATGTCCCCAATAATCCTGATTTTTCTCCTTATGGGGACAGAAAAATAAACAGTATGTGTCATGCCTGGAGCTGTACGCCGACATATTTTATTCGTAAATACGGTTTGGGTTATGACTTATGAAATGGAACAGAGAAGAATATATTGAACTTATGACCTTCGGACGTGTTGAACGTCAGATGTTTGTTGAACTTTTCGGACCGCTTTTAGGTCTTGAGGATGAGTGGCGAGCTCAGGGAGCAACAGAGGATGAAGTAAATCTTACAGCCTTTGATTTTGACTGGGTTCAGACTGCTTGGTGCGGCGTTAACACATGGCTCTGCGGCGGATATAAGTCCGAAGTAATAGAGGACACTCCGGAATATATCATAACAAAGGATTCTCTCGGACGAATATGCAAGCTTTGTAAAAACAGTGCAACGATCTCTCTTCCACTTGATTTTCCCGTTAAAGATATGGATTCATGGCTTAAAATAAAGCCTTGGTTTGAGTTTAACGAAAAAAGAATAAACTGGGATTCTATCGAAAACTGTATCAAGCAGCAAAAAGAAGGTGCTCTTGTCTGTGTAGGTATTCCTGGTGGTTTTGATGCACCTCGAGAATTAATGGGTGATGAGGGCGCTTGTATTGCTTACTACGAAGAACCTGAACTTATGAAAGATATTATAGACACAATAACAGATACATCTTTCAAGATTCTCGACAGAGTCAGTGATAAGATCGTTATAGATAATATTCATATCCATGAGGATATGGCAGGAAAATCAGGACCTCTTATCGGACCTAATCTTGTAGAAGAATTCCTTAAGCCGTATTATCGAAAAATATGGGATATGCTTTCTTCCAAAGGTACTAAGATCTTTTGTCAGGACAGTGACGGTGATATGACTCCTGTTGTTGATGCGTTCCTTGATTGCGGTCTTACAGTTATGTATCCTGCAGAGCCTGCTGCCGGTATGGATATGGTGTCTTTACGAAAAAAATACGGCAACCGCCTTGCTTTTAAGGGTGGGATTGATAAGCATGTCCTTCGCGGCTCAAAAGAGGATATACGTAAAGAACTTGAATATAAGCTTCAGCCTATAATGCGGCAGGGCGGAACTGTTTTCGGACTTGATCATAGAATACCCAATGGTACACCGATCGAAAATTACCGTTATTACGTTCAGACTGCGCGTGAGATCCTCGGTCTTCCGCCTGTTGACTGTAAGAGCAAGGGTTGGGCAAGAACTGCGTTTTAATAGAAAAGAGATTAATTATGTTTAACGAAAAAAATAAAGCTTTAACATTCAGTTATGATGATGGTGTTACTCAGGATATCAAACTTATCGAACTGTTTAACAAATATGGATTAAAGGCAACATTTAATCTTAACTCGGAACTTTTGGGATTAGACGGTGCACTTGTGCGTAATGATGTTAATATTACTCATATAAAAAATAAACCCCAGGATGTAAAGCATATCTATGAGGGGCATGAGGTTGCTGTTCATACTTTAACACATCCCAATTTAACCTGTATTGATGACGACCGTGAGATTTTGCGACAGGTTGAACAGGACAGACTTAATCTTTCCGAGCTTGCAGGTTATGAAGTCCTCGGTATGGCATACCCATGCGGCGGTGTTAACTGTAACGATAGGGTGGCAAATATAATCAAAGATAACACTCCGATCAAATATGCAAGAACTGTTGACGTTACACACAGTTTTACTCCGTATACAGATAATTATCAATATAAGGGTACTCTTTATCATCACGAAAACTGGGATGATCTGTTTTCGTTCGGTCAGAAATTTCTTGATCTTAAAGCTGAAACCCCGCAGGTTTTCTATATCTGGGGACATGCTTATGAATTTGATATCTATCCCGAACGCTGGAAGAAATTCGAAGAGTTCTGCGAAATGATGAGCGGAAGATCCGATATTTTTTACGGTACAAATCTCGAAGTTTTGGGGTAGGGGATATGGATTTTCATTTTGAATATCCCGATAGATCTTTTGTTGATCAAATTTTACCCGATCTCTTTTCTTTGTTTTACGAAAATATGCACTCTATCGTTCCTTTTGATAAATCGTATTCCGAGGCTTTATCTGAATGGGCTTCTGAGATAGGGTGTGCATTGAAAAAAGAACCGAGAAAGCTTGTTTTGATGTACTGCGGATGTCAACTCATTGGCTTCTGTATGTATTATGTCAATAACGGAATATTTATGATGGAAGAAATTCAAATCAAAAAGGATTTTTGCGGATCGGGTGCGTTTCGTTTGTTTTACGAATGGCTGATTCCGCAACTTCCCTCCGACATTTTATTTGTTGAGGCTTTTGTTAACATCGAAAATTTGAGATCTCAGCAAATTCTCGAACACATCGGGCTTTTAAAATGCGAAGAAATTCAAAATGGAAGATTTTTTCATTACAGAGGTAAATATTCTGTCCTGTTAAATAAATACGGAGCAAAAAGTTAGCTTTCAATGTAAATTTTTTGCAATAAATTACTTTAGCCTATTGAAATCTGTGCTGAATTATGTTATACTATTTATTATTTATTTTTTCTATCAGGAAAGGTAAGCTTTCAATTTGAAAGCTATGGATATAATTATGAGCATCAGAATTGGTATTTACGGTTACGGCAACCTCGGTAAGGGTATAGAAAATGCTATCCGTCAAAATCCCGATATGTCTCTTGCGGCTGTTTTTACTCGCCGCGATCCCTCTAAAGTTAAAATTTCAACACCCGATGTCCCTGTTGTTCTTGCAAGTGATGTTGAAAAATACGTCGG
>CAJGDF010000045.1 GCA_904502105.1 uncultured Clostridia bacterium | reverse complement strand
GTTCCGTTTCAGGATATATTTGACGAATGGGCAAAAAAAGTAGCTCCGTCATATCTTATATGGGACAATGTTCATCCGACGATGGCAGGTCACAGACTGATGGCAGACAGATGGCTTGAAACCGTTGAATTTTAAACGATCGGGGAGACGTTTCGAATGAAGGAATATGACCGAAACCAAGAGCGGACCGGTATACAGGAATCGGCGGCGTACAGCTCTGAATTTGATGTACAGTGCGATTTCGTAATGGTCTACGGAGTTAATGACATAAAAAAACGTGTAAAAAAATGGAAAGAAAAAGGGTACGTCATTCATCTTATGACAGGTGTTTCATGGGGAAGTTACAATGACTACCTTTTCGGCAAATTCGACGGAATTGACCACACTGATGAAGGTCAGCGAAAAAAGGACAGCGAAATAAAACACGGCGGGAATATTCCGTATATGGTACCGTCAAACTCCTTTGCGCATTTTCTTGCGGAAAAGCTCAAGGGCGCAGTCGATGCGGGAGTTGAAGCGATACACCTTGAAGAGCCTGAATTCTGGGTCGAAGCGGGATATTCGGAAGCGTTCAAACGGGAATGGCAGATATATTACAAAGAGCCATGGCAAGATCCGCAAAGCTCATGCGACGCGCAGTACAGAGCCTCGAAGTTAAAGCAGTATCTTTACACGAGGACGCTTGACCGCTTATGCTCGGAGCTTAAGGAATACGCAATGGTAAAATACGGACGTCTTCTTCGGTTTTACGTTCCGACCCATTCGCTGATAAACTATTCTCAATGGAAGATAATCTCTCCCGAATCGGCGCTTATCGATCTGCCGACGATAGACGGCTACATTGCACAGATATGGACGGGAACATCAAGACCGCCGAACTACTACCGAGGCGTAAAAAAAGAGCGTACGTTTGAGACGGCGTTTCTTGAATACGGGGTTATGCAGGAGCTTGTTCGAGGCACCGGAAGAAAAATGTGGTTTCTTGCGGACCCGATAGAAGATGATCAGCGGCACACATGGCAGGATTACCGTGAGAATTATTACAAAACGGTCGTCGCATCGCTGTTTCATCCGGAAGTTTCAAGCTACGAGGTTTGCCCGTGGCCGAGACGTGTAATGCAGGGAAAACACATTGAAAACGAAGAAACGGCAAGAAAGATCGATGTTCAAAAGAAAAAATGGATCGAAGACGGCAACGACATAAAAGATTTCACGATCCCCGACGAACTCATGGTAAAAATACCGCCCGAATACAAAACGAATCTTCTGACCGTTATGCACACGCTTCGGGACATGGCAGACCAACCTGACAGCGAATGGATAACGAAAACGCCCGAAGTCGGCTTATTGATGGCGGACTCTGCGATGTTTCAACGGATATGCCCCGAAGACGGTGGAGATGACAGCATTGAATTTACATCTTTTTACGGCCTTTCTCTTCCGCTGTTGAAATCGGGAATTGCGGTGCGTCCCGTTCAGTTAGATAACATCAGAAGATTTGCAACGTATCTTGACGGTTACAGCGTTCTGGTTTTATCGTACGAATACATGAAGCCGTCCTCGCCCGATATAAACCAGGCGATCGCGGGCTGGGTAAAAAACGGCGGCACGCTTGTTTACGTCGGAGACGGCTCGGATCCGTTCAACAAGGTTCGTGAATGGTGGAACGATGGTCAGAACGAATACGATTCGCCTGCGGAGCATCTGTTTGAAGTTCTCGGAATCGGGAAAGAGGCAAACGGCGGCAGGTATGACGTTGAAAAAGGAAAAGTTTTAATTATCGGCAAACAGCCGAAGGCTTTGGCTACCGAACCCGAACTCTGCGATGAATACAGAAATTCGGTTTTAGATCTCGTTCATGCGGAAAGCTCGTCAAAATTCGCACTTCGAAGAGGCGCATATTACGTCACATCGGTGCTTGACGAAGGAAACGAAGGCAGTTTCAAGCTTGACGGACTGTTTATCGATATGTTTGATTCACACTTGCGAACGGTAAAAGACCCTGAAATAAAAGCGGGAGAGATCGGACTTTGGTATGACGTATCGAAAATAGATAAAACGCAGGGTTCCGAGCTTATTGCACTTTCGGCAAGGGCGAAAAAGATAATTCATTCGAGCCGTTCGATCAGATTTACTGCTGAAGGTCCTTCCGAAATGACTGCGGCGTGCAGGGTTTGGACAAAGCGCGCTCCGAAGAAAATAACCGCAACCGAGGGCAAACAGACCGAGGAGCTTGTTTTCGAATACGATCCCGAAAGCGAGACGACATATTTCGCTTTTAGATCGAACGCAAAGCCCGTAAAAATAACTGTTTCGTTTTAAATCGACAAAAAAACGAAAAATCTCTTTACAAACCGACTTTTTTCTGATATAATATTATTAAAGAGAAGCGGATCTGAAACTCCGCGAATATAATGAAAAAAAGAAAAAGGAGATATAATCATGGATTTTTTGAAGAAACTTTGGCCGACAACATTCAAGGTTAAGGAAAAAGATATCGTTTCGCTGATCGTTCAGCTCGTTATTTTCCTTGTTATCTGTGCAGTTCTCGGTTTCCTTATCGGTATTCTTGCAGGCATTCCCATCATCGGCATTATTTTCGCATTGCTCGGTTCTGTGATGGAACTTTACAGCCTTGTAGGTATCATTCTTTGCATACTTAATTTCCTCGGCATCCTCAAATAAACTTACAATGACCTCTGAGCTTTTACGTTCAGAGGTCTTAAAAAATATACAGAAAAAGAAAATATAATTATGAAAAGAACATTGATCGAAAAGCCGGATCTTGCGGCTTTTCCGAAAGAAGCGGCAGAATATTTAGACGGAGCTGCGGTATACGACAGCAGCTGTTCTCCCGAAGCGCGCGTTTATTTTATAGATAAAGGCAACGGATATTACCTCAAAGCATCCCCGAGGGGAACATTGAAAAAAGAAGCCGAGATGACCCGTTTTTTTAGCGGTATGCGACTCTCGGCAGAAGTTATTTTTTATGTTCAGACAGATAAAGACTGGCTTTTAACGAAGAAGATAGACGGTGAAGACTGCACGGACAGCGAATATCTGTCCGATCCCGAAAGGCTTTGCGACACGCTGGCGAAGCTTTTGCGTAAATTACACGAAACAAAAGCCACCGATTGCCCTATAAAGAACAGAACTGCGGAGTATTTGCAGACGTTAAAAGAAAATTATGAAGCGGGAACGTTTGATCCGACATACTGCTACAGCGAATACAGAAATATGTCCGCAAAAGAAGTTTATGAAATAGCAAAGCGCGGGAACGACCTGCTTTCATGCGACACGCTCATTCACGGCGATTACTGTTTGCCGAACATCATGTTAAAGGATTGGAATTTCAGCGCATTTATTGATCTCGGCAACGGCGGCATTGCAGACAGGCACATCGACCTTTACTGGGCGATATGGACGCTTGAGTTTAACCTCAAGACCGACAGATACGCTTCAAGATTTATAGATGCATACGGAAGAGAGCTTGTTGATATTGAAAAATTGAAGCTTATCTCCGCGATCGAAGCATTCGGATAATAAAACAGATATAATATGGGTATAATCAGAGAAGCTCGAAAAAATTTTTTCGGCTGTCGATTATGCCCTCTTTTTTTAATTTGCTTATTTCGGAGGAAAGACCGCTTCTGTCTACCTCAAGAAAATCGGCAAGCTCCTGCCTGTCAAAGGGTATGTTAAACGAATTACTGTCGAATTTTTTTGATTGAAACATGAGATAAGTGAGAAGTTTATCTCGAGTTGTACGTTTCGATGTTATTTCAATTTTCTGATGAAAGAGGATCGTTTTTGTTGCGAGGTCCTTCATAAGATTAAAGATAAGCTGCTGATGATATGAGCAGTGGCCTGCGCATGTATGAAGAATATGCTCACAGTCTATAAGCATGACCTCTGTCGGCTCGTTTGCGATCACAGACACGGGAAGAGCCGGAAGCTCGGCGCAGGCAAAAGCTTCCGCAAAAACCTCGGAGGGCCCGATCTCCGAAAGGATGCTTCTGTTACCGTAATAATCCACCTGAAATATCTGTGCGGAGCCTGAAAGAATGATCCCTATTAGCTTTGCGGGTGAGCCCTCGGCGAAGATAGTATATTTTTTATCAAATGATACGACCTTTGCGCGCAGGCAATTGAGCATACCGAAAAGATCGCCTGCGGCTATATTATCAAAAAGAGGGCATTTTTTCAGAACATCAAAATATTTTTCCAAGGAAATCTCCTTTTGTTGAAAATTCAACATACTTTTTATTTTAATTATACTATAATATAAACATAAAATCAAGCCCCAATATGAGATGAGGTTATAAAATGATCAGAAAAATAATTAAGATAGATGAGAAAAAATGTAACGGCTGCGGAGCATGTGCGGCGGCTTGTCACGAGGGAGCCATTGAGATGGTAAACGGAAAGGCAAGATTAACAAGAGAAGACTACTGCGACGGTCTTGGCGACTGTTTGCCTGCCTGCCCGACAGATGCAATAAGCTTCGAAGAACGTGAGGCACCTGCATACGACGAAGCAGCGGTGTTAAAGGCAAAAGCAAAGAAAACGGCTGAAAAGCTTCCGTGCGGCTGTCCGGGAACACAGTCAAAAGCGATAAAAAGAGACTGTTCTTTGCCCGTAACAAAAGCATCGGCCATAACAAGCCAGCTTACGCAGTGGCCGTGTCAGATAAAGCTTGTACCGGTAAACGCCCCGTATTTTGAGGATGCAAATCTTCTTATTGCCGCTGACTGTACGGCATATGCATACGGAAACTTCCACAACGAATTTATCAGAAATCATATAACGCTTATCGGCTGTCCGAAGCTTGACGAGGGTGATTATACCGAAAAGCTCACGCAGATAATCGCAAGGAACAACATCAAGAGCGTGAAAGTGGTAAGAATGGAGGTTCCGTGCTGCGGCGGCATTGAAAATGCTGTAAAAAGAGCGTTGATGGCAAGCGGAAAATTCATTCCCTGGCAGGTAATAACGATCACGACCGACGGAAAGATCCTTGAATAAAAATAATAAAAAACCTCTTGAATTTTTGAAGAATTTGTGATATACTAACATTAAAGACAAAACCACGGAGATAATAAAATGACAGTAACGAACGATATAAAATATATTGGTGTAAACGACAAAAAGATCGATCTTTTCGAGGGTCAGTATGTTGTTCCGAACGGCATATCCTACAACTCATATGCAATCATTGACGAAAAGATCGCGATCATGGACACTGTTGACGGCGCATTCACACACGAATGGCTCGACAATATCCAGAACACTCTTTCAAACAGAGCTCCCGATTATCTTATTATTCAGCATATGGAGCCCGACCACTCTGCAAACATCTTCAATTTTGCAAAAGCATACCCCGATGCGAAGATCGTTTCTTCAGCAAAAGCATTTGCGATGATGAAAAACTTCTTCGGCACCGATTTTGAAGACAGACGAATCGTTGTAGGCGAGATGGACACGCTCTGCCTTGGCAAGCACACCCTCACCTTTGTGACCGCACCGATGGTACATTGGCCGGAGGTTATCGTAACATACGACAGCACAGATAAAGTTCTCTTTTCTGCGGACGGCTTCGGAAAATTCGGAACACCCGACACTGACGAGCCCTGGGCAGATGAAGCAAGAAGATATTACATCGGCATCGTAGGCAAGTACGGAACACAGGTTCAGGCTCTTCTGAAAAAGGCTGCAGCTCTTGATATCCAGAAGATCTGCCCGCTTCACGGACCTGTTCTTACCGAAAATCTCGGATATTATATCAATCTTTACAACACATGGTCAAGCTACCAGCCCGAAGAAGAAGGCATCGTTATTGCTTACACCTCTGTTTACGGCAATACAAGAAAAGCCGTTCAGAAGCTTGCCGAAAAGCTGACCGCAAACGGATGCCCGAAGGTTGTTGTTTACGACCTTGCGAGATGCGATATGTCAAAAGCTGTTGCAGATGCATTCCGTTTTAACAAGCTTGTTCTTGCAACAACGACCTACAACGCAGACATCTTCCCGTTTATGAGAGAATTTATCGAAGAGCTTACCGACCGCAGTTTCAAAAACAGGACCGTTGCTCTTATTGAAAACGGAAGCTGGGCACCTCTTGCGGCAAGAATAATGAAGGGATCTCTTGAAAACTGTAAAAACATTACTTTTACAGACATGACCGTGACCATCAATTCTGCACTTAACGACGAAAGCTCAAAGCAGCTCGATGCGCTTGTTCAGGAGCTTTGCATGGATTATCTTGCACGTCAGGATTCGACCGCAAACAAAAACGATCTTACGGCGCTTTTCAACATCGGCTACGGACTTTACGTTGTAACATCCAATGACGGTAAAAAGGATAACGGACTTATCGTTAACACCGTAACCCAGGTTACAAACACCCCGAACAGAATAGCGGTTACTATCAATAAAGAAAACTACTCACACCACATCATCAAGCAGACCGGCAAAATGAATATCAACTGCCTTACGGTAGATGCGCCGTTCTCTGTGTTTGAAAAATTCGGTTTTGTAAGCGGCAGAAATGTTGATAAATTTGCAGATTGCGAGCCGCTCAGATCAGACAACGGTTTGATCTTCCTGCCGAGATATATCAATTCGTTTATGTCACTCCGGGTTGAGCAGTATGTTGACCTCGACACTCACGGAATGTTTATCTGCTCCGTAACGGAAGCAAGAGTTATTTCTGACAGAGAGACGATGACATACACCTATTACCAGAACAATGTTAAACCCAAGCCCGAAACAGACGGCAAAAAGGGTTACGTTTGCAAGATATGCGGATACGTTTACGAAGGAGACGTCCTCCCCTCCGATTACGTATGCCCGCTCTGCAAGCACGGGGCAGCCGATTTTGAAAAAATAAAATAAGAATTCAGGAGGAACAAAAAAATGTTGAATGCAAAGGTACACGAGCTTTTAAATCAGCAGATCAATAAAGAATTTTATTCTGCATATCTTTATCTTGACTTTTCCAATTATTTCAAAGCGCAGGGTCTCGACGGTTTTGCAAACTGGTACAAGATCCAGGCGCAGGAAGAAAGAGACCACGCGATGTTGTTTTACACATATCTTCAGAACGAAAATATGCCTGTAACACTCGAAGCTATAGATAAGCCCAACAAAACAGTAACCTGCCATATGGATGTTCTCCGCGCAGGGCTTGAGCATGAATATTATGTAACATCGCTCATTAACGACATCTACGCTGCGGCATATGATGTCAGAGATTTCCGCACGATGCAGTTCCTCGACTGGTTCGTTAAAGAGCAGGGCGAAGAAGAGACAAATGCGAACGATCTTATTTCCAAAATGGAGCTTTTCGGATCCGACCCGAAGAGTTTGTATATGTTAAACCAGGAGCTTGCGGCAAGGATCTACAATCCTCCGTCACTCGTTTTATAAAAAAGCAACAGAAAAAGAGGTAAAAATAATATGAAAAAATATGTATGCGATGTATGCGGCTGGGAATACGATGAAGCAGTTGGCGATCCCGATAACGGTATTGCTCCCGGCACCAAATTTGAAGATCTCCCCGAAGATTTTGAATGTCCTCTTTGCGGTGTAGGCAAAGACGAATTCAGCGAAAAAGAATAATTGAAAGGACGGCTCGACCATGGAAAGAATGAAAGAAAATTACATGGTATGTAACTGCAAAAAAGTAAGTTACTTTGACATAGAAGATGCTCTTCACGTAAACAAGACTTTCACAGATGTTCTTGAAGCATTTGAAGATGTACAGAAGGTTACACACTGTTCAACAGGCTGCGGCGGCTGTCATCAGAAGGTTCTCGACGTTATTTCAGAAATAATGATGGCAAAATAAAGCCAAACGGGTCCCGAAAGGATATCGGGACCCGAATTGTTTTAAGAAAGAAGTGAAAAAATAATGAAAATGGTATTACTTACCGCTCTCGGTGTTGGCGGAGCTACGGTAATCGGTGCGGTTATAGGCTTTATTTTCAAAAAGATATCGCACACGTTTTCGGACATTGTTTTATCGTTTGCGGCAGGCGTAATGCTTTCGGCGGCGGTACTGGGACTTATCCTCCCCTCTCTTGATTACGGCGGAAAGTTCGGATTGTTGATAACTGTTGCGGGTATATTTGCAGGTGCTCTTTGTTTGAACGTCATCGATAAGATCGTGCCTCATCTGCATAAGCTTGTGGGTTCGGACGTTGAAGAGCATAAAAGCTCCAATTTAAGCAAGGTTTTGCTGTTTGTTATGGCAATAGCGATACATAATCTTCCGGAAGGTATTGCGGCGGGTGTAGGTTTCGGTTCGGGAGATACATCGCAGGCGCTGATAATTGCAGGCGGCATTGCATTGCAGAACATTCCCGAAGGTATGGTTATTATCGGGCCGATGATAGCGGCAGGTGTTAAACCGTCAAAAACCTTTATAATTGCGATGCTTACGGGTGTTGTTGAGGTTATAGGAACGTTGATCGGTTATTTTGCGGTTACTGTTTCGGCAGCGATACTTCCGTTTGCGCTCGCATTTGCAGGCGGTACAATGCTATACGTTATAAGCGACGAAATGATTCCCGAAACGCACGCTCACGGCCATGAACGGGGAGCGACATATGCGCTTCTGGTTGGCTTTTGCGTGATGCTTATTACAGACGTTTTATTGGGATAACAAAAAAGACTGTACGGAAAGATCCGTACAGTCTTAATTTTATGCTTCTGTCAGTTGAGTTTACCGAATTTCTTTTCGGCATACGCAATGATCAGATCGGCTGTTCCGTCGATACCGAGAACGCTTGTGCGAACGCAGAGGTCGAAGCTGTCAGCGTTGGACCATGATCTGTTGGTATGGAAGCTATAGTAGTTTGAACGTTTTTTATCGATCTTCAAAACAGCATCTTCGGCTTTTTTGAAGTCTGTTACTTTATTTTCTGCCATGTAATTCGCAACACGGGTGGGAAGAAGGTCAGTAACGAGAACGTGCAAGCTGCGAGGTTCGTCTCTGAGCGCATAGTCAGCACAGCGGCCGAGGAAAACGCAGGATTTTTCGGCTGCAAGACTGCGGATAAGATCGGACTGGATATTGTAGACCTTATCGGAGAGAGGTACAGCGGAATCACCCCAGTAAACATACTGACCGTCCATAGCATATGCACCCATGGCAAGAGAATAAAGAAGGCTGTTTGTGGGTTTCTCGTCGAAATTTTCAAAAACCTTTTCATTTATTCCGCTCTTTTTTGAAGCGAGGGAGATAAGCTCTTTATCATAATAATCAATGCCAAGTTTTTCCGCTATTTTCTTTGCAACGGAGCGGCCGTGGCTTCCGCACTGACGGGCAATCGTGATAGAGAATTTTTCCGCCATAATCGATACCTCCTATGTTATTTTAACAATAATTATTTATTTTCGAGGGCTTTGAGGAGCTGTTCTGCACTGCCGATGTTATAACCGGTGGAAATAACAGAAACTTTAAGCTCATTATTAACCGCGATCGCGAGGGGGAGACGTTTATCTTTAGTTCCGAGAGAAGCGTAAACTTCATCGGGAATATTTTTGAAGTACATGATATTGATCTCGGGCAGACGGTCAAGAAGCTTCTTGAGAGTTACGTGAGTAAGGTCGCCGTCTTCTTTGATCATAAAGTAAACGTTTGATGCGAAGGGCTTGTATGCATCGGTAACGGAGAGCATTTCGTTGAAGAGATGTTCTGTGGGTTCTTCACGAACGCCGAGCCATGCAAATACGGAAATGCCTTCTTTAACGAGAGAAGAGAGC
>CAJGDF010000044.1 GCA_904502105.1 uncultured Clostridia bacterium | reverse complement strand
ATGATCGAAACTTTGGCAATAAAAAAAGCGCTCGGTGAAGAAAAAGCAAAAGAGGCATACATCAGTTCAACTAAATCTATGACAGGTCATATGCTTGGCGCCGCAGGTGCTATTGAAGCATTAGCATGTTTATTTGCACTCAATGAAGGAATTGTTCCCCCGACAATAAATCTCTATGAACAAGATGAGGCGTGCGACTTGAATTATGTTCCCAACACTGCGATCAAAGCCGATATAACATTGGCGCTTTCAAACTCTCTTGGCTTTGGCGGACATAATGCATGCCTTGCATTCAGAAAGGTTTAAAAGTTTGAAAAACAAAAATATTCAAACATGAGAAAGGAAACTTTCGCAGAGCGAAAGCAATATACATAATGAAAGATACAGATATCCGTAAATATGCCGAATTAATGAAAGAGCTTGGGCTCACAGGCCTTGAAGTTACCGATAATAACACCAAAGTCCGCCTTGAAAGAACAGTTACAACTGCAGTGAAAGAAACAGCATACACAGTTGCAGCTGTTCCCGAAGAAAAGCAGGAAAAAGAAAATAGTAACTATATCAGTATAAAATCACCTATCGTTGGTGTTTTTTATGCTGCACCTGCAGAAAATGCCGCACCTTATGTAAAAAAAGGAGACCGAGTAAAAAAAGGTCAGACAGTATGTATTGTTGAAGCAATGAAGCTTATGAATGAAATAACCGCTGAAGAAGACGGTATTATAAGCGAAATATGCGTAACAAACGGACAGGTCGTTGAATACGGCACAGAACTTTTTAAAATAGAGAAATGAAGTATAAAATGAATAAAGAAGAAATAATGAAAATATTACCGCACAGAGACTGTATGCTGTTGATTGATGATGTTGAAAACAATGACGGCACTGCGATCGGACATTATACAGTTCGCGGTGATGAGTTCTTTCTCAAAGGACATTTTCCGGGCAATCCGATAGTTCCGGGGGTAATTTTATGCGAGATACTCGCACAGTCAGCTTGTGTTTTAATGCAGGACCAAATGACAGACGGTAATTTACCCGTTTACACAGGACTAAACAATGTAAAATTCCGTTCATCCGTAAAACCCGGAGACACCGTTGAAACCAAATGCAGTATAAAAAGATCAAAACATCCTTTTTATTTTGCAGAAGGAACAGTTACTGTTGACGGAAGACTTTGTGTTTCAGCGGAATTTTCATTTGCAATAACCAATACATCGAAAACAGGAGAATAAAGATGTTTTCAAAAATACTCATCGCAAACAGAGGCGAGATTGCTGTCCGTATAATCAGGGCATGTAAGGAAATGGGTGTGGCAACCGTTGCAGTATACTCTGAAGCGGACAAAAATGCATTACACGTTGCACTTGCGGATCAAAGTTACTGTATAGGCGCTCCCGAAGCATCGGAAAGTTATCTGAACGAAAACAGAATAATAAGTGCTGCTCTTCTGGCCGGAGCACAAGCCATACATCCGGGATACGGATTTCTTTCAGAGAATGCACATTTTGCACGTCTTTGCAGAAAAAACGGTATTGTATTTATTGGACCCGACCCTGAAAACATGGAAAAGCTGAGTGATAAAGCCATATTGAAAGAGCTTATAAGCGAAACATCTCTTTCGGTTATTCCGGGAACAAAGGCTGTAACATCTGCAGAAGAAGCCGTAAAAGCAGCTCAGGACATCGGTTATCCGATAATGTTAAAAGCATGCGCGGGCGGCGGAGGCAGAGGCATACGGTTGATCAAAAACGAATCAGATCTTGAAGAAGCATATCATCAGGCTACCAGCGAAGCAATAAGTGCCTTCGGAGACGGAAGCATGTATATTGAAAAATACATATTTCCTGCAAGACATGTTGAGCTTCAGATTTTGGCTGACGAACACGGAAACGCAGTTTGTTTAGGAGACAGAGACTGTTCTCTGCAACGAAGAAATCAAAAACTTATCGAAGAAACACCCTCCCCTGCTGTTCAAAAAGAACAAAGGGAACATATAATGTCACTCGCCGTGGATGCAGTAAAAAAGATAGGATATGTAGGAGCCGGAACTCTCGAATTTTTACTGGACAAAGACGGTAATTTTTGGTTTATGGAAATGAATGTCCGCCTACAGGTCGAACATTGCGTTACAGAGATGCTTACAGGTATAGATATTGTTAAATGGCAGATCAGGATTGCGGCGGGTATCCCTTTGAATTTCAATCAAAAAGACATAAAGATGTCAGGTTCGGCAATTGAATGCAGGATCAATGCCTTAAGCTGCGGTAATCTTAAAATGATACACGTACCTGGTGGTCCATCGGTAAGATTTGACACATGTCTTATTGAAGGGACAGTTGTATCCCCTTATTATGATTCACTCCTCGGCAAACTCATTGTTTATGCTAAAACAAGAGAAGAAACATTGAGAAAAATGAAGGCTTCTCTTTGCGAACTTGTAATCGACGGTATTTCTACAAACATCGAAGAACAGCTATCCCTTGTTGAAGATGAAAGATTCACTTCCGGGAAATACGATCTGACTTTTATGGGAAACAGGTGACCTTATGGCTTTATTAAACTTTTTAAAACCGAAGAACAAACTTGAAGAAGGCGGAAGAATGGCAGCACCTGTACAGAGAGATGCAGGTGAACCTGAAAAAAACTGTCCCAATTGCCATAAAGACATACCGTTAAGCAGGCTTTGGGCAAACGATCTTGTTTGCAGCTGCGGTTATCATTTTCGAATGAAGGCACGTCAGAGAGTTCAAATGATAACCGATAAAGACAGTTTCCATGAAATGTTTTCGAATGTAACAGCAAATAATCCGTTAAATTTTCCCGGTTATAAAGAAAAAATTGAAACTGTAAGAGTTGCAAGCGGAGAAAAAGAAGCTGTAATATGCGGTACCGCAACTATAAACGACGAGAGATGCTGTATTTTTGTTATGGAACCTTATTTTATGATGGGGAGCATGGGTAGTGCCGTCGGTGAAAGAATAACAATGCTTTTTGAGTATGCAACCCAGTACCGTCTGCCGGTAATCGGTTTTACGGTTTCCGGCGGTGCACGTATGCAAGAAGGACTTTTATCTTTGATGCAGATGGCAAAAACAAGCTCGGCAATAAAACGTCACAGTGATTCCGGTCTTTTATATATAGCTGTTTTAACAGACCCGACAACAGGCGGTGTTACAGCAAGCTTTGCAATGCAGGCAGATATAATTCTTGCTGAACCTGAGGCAACGATAGGCTTTGCAGGCGCGCGTGTTATTGAACAAACGACAAAACGATCTCTTCCTGACGGATTTCAAAAATCAGAATTTGTTTTGGAACACGGATTTATCGACAGCATTGTATCACGTTCCAATCAAAAGAAGATACTTACAGAGCTTTTAAAACTGCATAAAGGAAGAATAAAAGCGTAAGAAAGGAAGGCTTTCAATAAAGAAAGCCGAAAAAGATAAAATGAATGAAACGGCTTACGAAAGAGTAAAACTTGCAAGAGAAAATTCCCGTCCAACAGGAATGGATTACATTAAAAGCATTTTCAAGAACTTTATAGAATTTCACGGTGACAGAAATTTTGCCGATGACAAGGCAATAGTCGGCGGAATTGCAAGACTTAACGGTGAACCAGTAACTGTAATAGCGATAGAAAAAGGTCACAGTGCAAAAGAACGTACTTTCCGTAATTTCGGTGCTCCTCATCCCGAAGGATACAGAAAAGCACTCCGACTTATGAAGCAAGCGGAAAAATTCGGACGACCCATAATATGCTTTGTTGATACATCTGGTGCATTTTGCGGCATAGGAGCAGAAGAAAGAGGTCAGGGGCAGGCGATTGCAGAAAATCTGATGGAAATGTCTACTCTATGTGTTCCGATAATATCAATACTGATCGGCGAAGGAGGAAGCGGAGGTGCACTGGCACTTGCGGTTGCAGACCGTGTTTGGATGCTCCAAAACTCTGTATATTCCGTCATTTCACCCGAAGGCTGTGCAAGTATACTTTGGAAAGATTCATCAAAAGCCGAAGATGCAGCTTCAAGTTTGAAACTTACAGCCGAAGACGCGAAAAGTCTCGGAGTTATAGAAAAAATCTTATCAGAAAAAGATTTAGGCAAAAAAGAATTCTTCGACAGGATAAGAATGCTTTTATCGGATGAAATACAAACGCTTTCAAACGATCTTGATCTTATATCACACCGTTACGACAGATTCAGAAGCATAGGTGTAAACGCAGTAACTAAGGAGAACATATGAGCATTTACCGACAGTTTTGCAGTGAAACAACGGATGAAAACGGAAACATAAAGAATTTTGAACTTGATATACCGAAAAACTTCAATTTCGGATATGATGTTGTAGATCAAATAGCAAAAAATACACCGAATAAAAAAGCATTGGTCTGGTGTAATACCGAAAATGAAGAACGCATTTTTACATTTGCGGATATAAGTAAATACAGCAATAAAATGGCAAATGTTTTTGATGTTTCGGGAATACGCAAAGGCGACAGAGTAATGGTTATTCTTAAAAGACATTACGAATATTGGTTTACAGCAATAGCGCTCCATAAGATAGGAGCTGTTATGATTCCTGCGACTCATATGCTGACGGTAACTGATCTTATATACAGAATAAATACATCAAAAGTCAAAGCAATCATCTGCACATCACAAAACGAGGTTCCCGATAAAATATTATCTGCATTGAAACAAACAGATATTAAACCCAAGCTTTGGTGTGTACAGGCAGACATCGGCGGCTTTGAAAATCTGACAGAAGAAACCGAAAAATCAGCAGATACTTTCCCACGTGTTCAAACATCAGCAAACGATCCGATGATACTCTATTTCACATCTGGAACAACAGGTTATCCCAAAGGTGTTATACATGATTACACCTACCCTCTTGCTCATATTGTTACTGCCAAATATTGGCAGCATGCCGAAGATAACGGACTTCATTTCACTGTTGCCGAAACAGGCTGGGCAAAAGCATCATGGGGTAAAATTTACGGACAATGGCTTATCGGCAGTGCGGTAATGGTTTATGATTTTGATAATTTTGATCCCAAGCAGCTAACAAATATCATAAACAAATACAAGGTTACATCATTTTGTGCTCCGCCAACGGTTTACAGATACCTTGCAAGAAAAGGAATACCCGATATGCCGTCGCTGAAACATGCGTCAACTGCCGGGGAAATGCTCTCTCCCGAGGTTTTCCGAAAATTCACAGAAAGAACAGGACTATGTCTCTGTGAAGGATACGGACAGACCGAAACCGCGTTGTTAATGGCAAACTTTGATGAAAAAAATGCCGTGGCGGGATCTATGGGAATGCCTTCTCCTTTTTACAACATTGAGCTTCGAGGCAAAAACGGTGAAGCCGTACAATCAGGCGAAATAGGTGAAGTTGTAATAATTCCAAAGAAAAATGATAAGCAGTCAGGCATTTTTATCTCATATCTGGATAACGAAGAACAGTATAAATACGTATGGAGAGACGGCGTTTATCATACAGGAGATGCGGCCTACAAAGACGAAAACGGAAGATTTTGGTTTCACGGAAGATTTGACGATATAATTAAAACCGGGGGATTCCGTGTCGGTCCGTATGAAATTGAAAATGTTCTTTCAGAACACCCTGCGGTTGCAGAGTGCAGTGTTATAGGGGTTCCGGATACGTTAAGAGGCCAGGCAATCAAAGCAGTTATAAGACTAAACAAAGATAAATCACCGACTAAAGAGCTGGAACTGGAAATAAAGGAATACTGCAATCACAGACTTGCGGAATATAAATGGATACGGCTTATCGAATTTGTTGAAGAAATGCCAAAGACAATAAGCGGAAAAATACAGAAGACAGTTCTTCGAAATCAAAACAATTAAATAAATGCTTTGCGTAATATACTATACGGGGTTTGTTAAATAGTCAAAGTTCTGTTGAAAATTTATGATAACATAAATTCAGCTCATCCTGTCAACGAAGATTAAAGTAAAAATCGAATTTTCGCGTGGGTTTTGAGACTTTCGTCGTTTCACACAACGATTCGCATTTAAACCGCCCTCAACGCCCCAAAGAAAGGAAGACTTTCTAAAACGAAAGCCAAGACAATTTTTATGAACAACATGTTAAACAATACGGAAAACATACTTAACTTTCAAATCAGCGGTTTTCACACATATATACTTGAAAAACCGTTTCATTTAAGCTTTGTAAGCCAAAATCTTTGCGGCATGTTAGGCAAGGAAAGATCCGAATTACAAAGTGAAAAGTATGATCTTTATGCGCTCAGCGTGCATCCTGCAGATCAGGAAAAGTATTCCGAATTTTTACAGCGTCTTTCGGTAAAAGAACAAACACTTTCGACAGAATACCGTTTAATAAGAAAAGACGGCTCTGTAATATTTGTAAGAGACTGTTTCACTTCAGAAAAAAACAAAGACGGTATATTTATCGGTTCGTCCGTATTAACAGACATAACAGATATAAAAAATGAAAATAACGATTTACGTTTTCTTAATGAAACTATCCCCTGCGGTTTCATGAAATATACCTGTGAGAAACAACCGAGAGTAACGTATATAAATCAAAAGATGATCGATATTCTTCGTTTTCCCGAAGTTAAAGAAGGAGAATTGGATTATCTTGAACTGTATAAAAGTAATATTTTTCTGATGATACCGATGGAAGAACGCCGAAGATTTTCAAAATATCTGAACAGAGTTTATTCATCGGATGTTCCGGTAGCCGGAGAAATAACTCTTTTGAGGTGTGACGGAACAAGAGCTCATATTTTCGGTTGGGTAACAAAGACGATAAATGAGTATGGAACATCTGAATTTCAAACGGTATGCATGGACGTTACAGACCGTCATCAAAAAAGAAAAAATATAGAAACTGAGAGATATTTAAAAGCATTAACAGATGTTTACGATAAAATATTTGAATTCAACATTGATGCAAATACCGTAAAATGTCTCCACAGCAGCGGGTCTTCAAACTTCAAGCATTTTGAAAACATCGCAATACAAATAGAAGATGCTTACGAAAAATGGATAGTTAAAACAGTTATCGCAGAAGACAGAGAACGGGTATTGACATTTTTCAAAGATTTCTGCCAGAAAAAGCTTTACACTCAAAATATTCAGCCTCCGATGATTGAATATATTGCGAAGTCATCAAACGGAGAGAATAAAAAGTATAAGGGTGTTTTTATAAAAGTTGACGATTCTGTAAGCTTTTACTGTTGCCGAACAATGCCAGATACTGCTGATGCGGAAATTTTAAGAACAGAAAACAATATTCTCCGCGAAAACATGAAAGAGCTTGTAATGCGTTTTACAGACGGACTTGCTGCATTTGAAGTTACATCAGAAGGGCTCATCAAGCCTCTGTTTGCAAACGATAATGTATGCGAATTTTTCGGATACACAAAAGAAGAATGGATCTCTTTGATGGAGAAGTCCACACCCCTTGAAAAATTTGTTGCATACAGCGATACCGCATACGAAGATTTTGAAGAGCTTTTACGAAACGGAGAAGCTGAATTTACGTATTTTGACTGTAAATCCGAAAAAGAGCGTAAGATCAAAGCTATTTGTTCTCATAAAGAAGCAAACAGTAAGAATTCAAGATATGTAATGCTTTATTATGCAGATTCGAGTAAACAAAATGTAAAAACCACACTTCCTGAAAACAGAACGGTTTCAATAAGGACTTTTGGTTATTTTGATGTTTTTGTCGGAGATATACCGATAGCATTCAGAAACAAAAAAGCAAAGGAACTTTTCGCTCTCCTTATTGACAGAAAAGGCGGATATGTAACATCGGAAGAAGCAATCGGATTTTTATGGGAAGACGAGCCTGCTTCAACCGTAACATTATCACGATACAGAAAAGTTGCCTTACGTTTAAAAAACACACTTGAAGAATACGGTATTTCGGATATTATAGAAACAATCGACGGCAAACGCCGTATTATACCGGAAAAAGTTCAATGCGATCTATACAATTATCTTTCCGGTAAAGAAGAATATTCTCAACTGTTCAAAGGAAGTTATCTTACAAACTACAGTTGGGCCGAAACTACTCTCGGCGAACTGTCAGGAGATATAAAATAATGAACAAATTTATTCATAAAATTAATTACTACGAAACGGATAAAATGGGGATAACACATCACTCCAATTATATACGTTTCATGGAAGAAGCTCGTTTGGACTTTCTGGAAAAAATCGGATACCCAATGACAAGGATAGAAGCAGACGGGATAACATCCCCTGTTGTATCGATCAAATGCGATTATAAGCGTCCGAGTACTTTTGGAAATAAACTTGAAATAGAAGTTTCAATAACACAGTATACCGGTGTAAAATTAACGTTTTCATATATAATGAAAAACATCGATACCAATGAAACAATTGCAATTGCTTCGTCAGTACATTGTTTTTTAAACCCAAACGGAAAGCCTGTACCTCTCAAAAAGTATTTTCAGGATCTTGATGATTTATTACGGAGAAATATTATAAATTGAGAAAATAATTATAATATATATTTCTTTAAATCAGAACTGAACAACATAAAAATTAGTCGTATAAGCAATAAAATACTTATACGACTAATTGCTTTTAAGTGAAATCACAAAGATGCAATAATATTTTTTTCTCCAAAAATTTTTTTATTTTGAAAATGTAACCGTTTTTGTGACTGAGGCGTGATATACTAACACCACAAACAGAAAAACATCAGATCAAACGAAACTTTTATTTATATGTTTCATAAAGCGAAAGGGACTTACAATGAAAAAAAATCTCAAAAGAATTATATCAGTTATATTGACAGCAATCATTTGCTCTATAATGTTTACTATAGCAAGCTCCGCTGCAGTAACAGATGAAAAAGGCAACACCTGGTACGGTGACCAGGTCGCAGTAGATGTAACTGCAGGTACAGAAGGCTATACCTTCATGTCCCTTTTCAGACCTTATGTTCACGGATATGAATTCGGTGGTCACTTTATGGGTGAAGGTGAAGGTCCTCAGACCTTTGTTGTAATTGATACCGTTGAACACGACGGTACAACCTGGAAACCCAGCGGCTTGTACGTATTTGGTGAAAGCAACTACGAGGTTACCTACTGCTGTGACGTAGAAACCATGATCGTAGACGGCACATACTACAAGAGAGTCAACCTCGAAGACAGTGGATATTATGACGAAGCACAGGCTGCAAAGATCCGTGCAATCGTTACTAATTCCTATCCCTATGTTTCTCTTGAAGCAATGAAAGCTGATCTTGCCGCAAATGGATATGATTATGCAGAAGAACTCACTCGCAACGAGATCATCGCTGCTGTACAGACTGCTATCTGGGCATGCGCAAACTCTAATGGCACACCCATGAAATACGCTAAGTCTTACAACGTATCTGACAACCTCCAGTGGGGCTATCCTCTCCATGACACCAGCGCAGAATCCGGTCTTACTGTTTCCGGTAAGAGAGTATTCAAAACCTATGAAGAAGTAGGCACAAGAATCGACTCTCTCGTTGATCACCTCCTCGCTCAGGACGCTACCTACGCAGAGAAGCATGAGATCGTTATCTCTGATATCGAAATCTTGGATGCTGTTCCTGTAATCGGAAAGGGCAACACATACGAAGTTGTTCTTTGTGTAAAATTGAATGGCAGTGGTTCTAGCGACAAAGACAATATCAAGCTGGAAGTAATTGTTGGTGATGAAATTGTAGAAACTACTGCGATTTCTATGGGAACTGAAGTTTACACAATGAAAGTTGAGATTGAAGCAGGACAGACAATCGAAGCTATTGTTTCCGGTACCCAGGTTCTTCCCCTTGGTGTTTACTTCTACTCTCCCAAGCCTGCCGATGTATCTGGTGCTTTCGACGAAAAAGGTGAAGCTATTCCTGACGGCATTGCAACTTCTCGCGAAGCTTCCCAGAACCTCGTAGCTGCAGCTGAAGGTGCAACTCCCGTTTACGCAGAAGACAGCGTTACTTTGGATGTTAAACCTGTTTTCGGCAACCTTAAATTACAGAAAATTAACACCTACGGCAAGAATCTTGCAGGTGTT